>PMOF01000151.1:6281-9438 GCA_003162495.1 Acidobacteriaceae bacterium | reverse complement strand
GGCGGCGGCAAGCGCGCGCGTGGATTGAACGCGGCTCTCGGTCATCTCGCGCTTGTAAGCAGGCGTCCAGCGGTGTGCGGCTACGTTGGCGCCCGCAAGATGAATGGCGGCGGCGCAGCCTTCGAGAGCCTCGGAATTAGCGATTGGCGTGCTGGCAGCGGGATTCCAGGTGAACCGGCCGGGGGTCGCCTTGCTGGTCATCCCGTGGCCATTTGAGTCTGCCGCGACGGATTCGGCCCGGGCAGTGGGCGGAGCTTGTTCAAACCAGCGAGCACGGCTGGCTGGACGAGGGCGGACAAGCTGCAAAACCGGCAAACGACGTGCGGCCAGCGCCCGCCTAAGGCCGGAACCCAGCATTCCGGAGGCGCCGGAAACAAGATAGCGGGGGTTTCCGGTCGCGGGCAAGGTCATATACCGAAGGTAATCGACAGGGGTGGGTTTTTACATTCCCCAATTGTGGCCGTCTTAACGGCACCAGCGTGGTAGATAGATTTAGCAGGACGGGAATTCATTTTGATCTGGACAACATCTGAACGTTAGATGCATCTTACCAGATGTGCGGAGGTCCGGATGGGCGAGTTGACGGTGGTCAAAAGCGAAGAGACGCAGAAGACGCAGGTGGATCCGGAGACAGCTGAGCGCTTTATTGCGGAGAAGCACATTGGAGAGCGAATCAAGCGCCTGCGGCTCAAGAAGTCGATGGGCTTGGTGGAGCTCGGCAAGCACACGGGTCTCTCGGCGAGTTTTCTCTCGCAACTCGAAACCGGCCGGGTGGTGCCCACGCTCAGAAATCTGGCCCGGATCGCGATGGTGTTCTCAAAGGATTTATCTTATTTTTTTGAGAGCGAGCCAAACGCGCTCTTCCGCATCCACCGCCGCAAAGACCGTGTGCGGCTGCCGCAAACCGGCGTGGAACAGCCCAGTTACTTCTTCGAGAGCCTGGGATATATGGTGCCGGACCGGGATATGGACCCCTACTTTGCGGAATTCTTGCCGCAGGCCGGGGAATCGGCTCCCAAGGCGCACATGCACGCGGGAAGCGAGTTTCTCTACGTGCTCGATGGCGGCCTGGAGATTCACCATGGCGACCAGACCTGCACCCTGGAGGCCGGCGACGCGGTGTATTTCGACGCCAGCACGCCGCACTCCTATCAGTGCGCGGGCAAGAAAGCTGCGGGGGCGATCATCGTCACCATGCACCAGATGTCGGCTGCGCAGCCGGGGCCGGTGCGCGCGGTCAGCGCCGGCGCCCGGCCTGTCGGTGCGAAGTAGCCTTGACAAAGCGCCGGATCTACGCCGAAGTTTGAGCTTCGTCCTATTCGCTGCTCCCAGTATCTTCGGCCGGTAACATCTGATAACTCACAAAAGCTAAGTGATTACTGTCCGGAGACCAGTTAGGAACATTCATGGTCCCCGTGCCGCCCACCAGGTTCACCAGCACGCGAACCTTGTTATCGGCGGTAGACAGGATACGGAGAGTGATGTCCTTGTTGGCGGGATGGCCGGTTACCGTCTTGTTATAAGAAAGAAACACAATCGACTTACCGTCCGGCGAGGGATGCGGCGTCCAGTTATTGAAGTTGTCGAATGTAATCTGTTCCGGATGACTCCCATCCGCAAGCATCCGAGCGATCTGCATCCCGCCCCAGCGATCGGTATTGAAGTAGATATATTTGCCGTCCGCGGAGTAATCGGGGTCATCGCTCATGCCGTCGCCAGTCGTGAGAGCTTTCTCCGTTCCACCCTCCACAGAAATCGACAGAATGTTGCCGGAGCCGTGGCTGGGGCGGGTGAATGCGATCGTCTTGCCGTCCGGCGACCAGCTATGGAAGTAAGAATCAGGATGCTCAGTAACCAGGCGCGGCGCGCCGCCTGCAGAGGGAACAATAAAAACGTGTCTTCCCGGAGCTTCCGGTGTAGTGCAGGTGATGGCGAGCCATTTGCCGTCTGGAGACAGGCCGTGGCTGCCGGTGCAGTCAGTCGCAGCTCCTATGTCGATAGGTTGTGGAGCGCCACCGCTGGCGGGAATCGAAAACATACGGCCGTCCTGATTGAAGATCAGGGCCTTGTTGTCTTTAGTCCAGTTAGGCGCCTCGAAATGCGCGCGCGCCGTGTAGACCATGGTGGCCGGGGAGTTATCTTGAATGCCAAGGGTTTGAAGGGTGCTGTAGAGCGCGAGTTTGGCAGACGATGCCGTGGGAGCGAGCGGCTTCAATTCAAGATTCGAAAAGGTAGCTTTCTCCACTACGTCCTTGTTATGCGAGCAGACACCGATCCCGACATAGAACAGACCGTCAAGATGTAACTTGATGGAGGCGCCAACTTGATGAAGAGGTTCGCCGCCATTCGATAGAAACATGGTGAGGGTGTCGCCGCGTTTTTCCAGTCGCAGCCGATGCGGCGCATCGATATTCAGCTCGATGTCCTGGGTAGTGGCGCCCTTGGCGCGCCGGTATTGCAGAGCCGTCAGGCCCGAGCCGTGCTGGGCCGCGTCGGCATACACGCCGCCGGCATCCAGATTCTGGCGAAACATCAGCAGAGCCTTGCGGTGAGGGCTTGGATTGCCGGTCTTGATGGGAAAATCAATATCGGCGGTCAGCGAAAGATCGCCGCTCGCTTTCTTCCATAAGAAATGAAAGCCATCGACCGTCGACCAGAGGTTCGCGCCCGCGGAGGTGAGGGTATAGACGCCGGTGGCCGCGCCGAAGACGGCGGTTCCGGGAGGCGTCACGCTGCCCACGTCCGACTGGCCTTCAAAGACGCCGAGAGAGCCGGAAACAGGCTGCATGGATTGAGCTGCGGCCGGCAAGTTTTGTAGTAGGGTGCAAAGCGCAAAGAGGGAGAGCGCACGGGAGACGCGGACAGAAAGACTGGACATTGGAAATGCCTCGATGAAAATCGATTTAGAGAATCCGGCAACGTAAGGATTCCAGTTAGCACAGCCAGCAAAATATAGGTTCAGCCGCTTAGGTTGTCAACCAACGCGAGTGGGCTGGTGAGGCGCAAATCAATTTCGAAACAGGTGCGCTGCGTGGGCCGTCTCTCAGGCGCCGGCCTGGTGAGGTTTTGGAATCCGGGGGCGTGCGGCGGCGGTATGCTCGGGCTGCGGAGACTTGGGGGCGGGAGCCATCGCCGGGTCCCAGTAGAGCAAGCGGCC
>PMOF01000151.1:0-6264 GCA_003162495.1 Acidobacteriaceae bacterium | reverse complement strand
ATCAGCACGTCAGGCTCAATCAGCGGGCGCAGAGCGTCGCGTTCGGCGTTGAGAGCGGCCAGTTCAGCGGTAAATTCGCGCTGGCGCAGAGCGGCGCGGGCGCGGGTCTTGTCGAGTGCCCCGGCCAGCAACTCCACCTGGGAGCGGGCGGCGGCCAGCGCGGCCTCGTGGGCCTCGGAGCGCTCCAGGCTCACGAACTCCTCGTTTTCCAGTCGTTGGGCTTCAGAAGATTCAAAGGCGATTTCATGCTCGATAGCGGTCGCCTGCTCGGGAGTCTTTACGGAATCGAGCTGGGTGCGGAAGCGGGCTGTCTTCTGCCGGTGAGCGGCGATCTCGCGTTCCAGACGCGTGCGCAGCGTTTCTTCGCGGTTGAGCCCATCGGAGGCTGAGGCGGACTGGCGTTCGGCGGCATCAAGCGCGGACTTGGCCTGGGCGATTTCGGCAGGCAGCGCGCGCAAGGCGAGGGTGAGGCGAGCGCGCTCCAGGTCAACTGCTTGCAACTTCACGAGATTTTCAATATGTGCCTGCATCCGTGAAGTGAAGTTTACGGCATGGGACGTCCAATAAGGAAATCGACGCCGGGCGCCCTTTCCGTTGGCGTGGTGAGCAAAGGAAAGGAATTCCTCGCCTTGGCTGCATCCAAACTACTTAGGCCGCCCTACTGGGGAAACAGGCCGATTCTGGGATGAAAGCAGATCAAGAGGCAGGCTTGGTAAAAAATCGCGCATCTTTCTGGCGCAGGAACCGATGGCTCTGGTGGTTGGGGGGCGGGTTGCTGGCGGTGGCGGCGGTGCTGGCCGCGTGGGTGGCTGTGGTGCTGCACCGCATCGAACCCTATCTGCGCGCGCAGATGGTGGAGGAGTTGCGTCAGCACTTCCACGCCCGGGTAGAGCTGGATGGCTTTCATGTGGTGCTGAGAAACGGGCTGTGGGCCGAGGGCAACGGGCTGCGCATCTGGCCGCCGGCAGAGGTCGAGGGCGTGAAAGTGCCCGGACCGGCGTCGACCGGTGAGCCATTGATCCGGCTGGCGGAGTTTCGATTCCATGCGCCGCTGCATTTTGAAAAAGGCAAGCCGTTTCACATTTCGGTAGTGGAGTTGAATGGGTTGGATATCCATTTGCCGCCGCGGTCGCATTTTGACCATGCAGCTCCAGGGTCCGCCGAGGTGAAGAACGAATGGCCCTGGGGCGGCCTCAGCCTGGTCAGCTTCAGGATGGATACGGTGGATTGCACCGGTGTGCGCCTGATTCTGGAGTCGAGCAGGCCGGGCAAGCAGCCGCAGCAGGTTGCTATTGCGCACCTGAGATTGACCGGGGTCGCTGCCGGCGGGGCCATGGGGTTTGATGCCCAGCTGACCAATCCGCTGCCGGTGGGAACGGTTCACACCACAGGCAGCTTCGGTCCGTGGCTGGTGAGCGATCCGGGCGAGAGTCCGGTGGCGGGCAGCTACCAGTTCGATCACGCCGACCTGAGCGACTTCAACGAGATTGCCGGGATTCTATCGTCCGACGGGCAGTACACGGGCACGCTGCGCCATCTCACCGTGGATGGGGAGACGGACACGCCCGACTTCCGGCTGCAACCGTTCAACAACCCGCTACCGCTGCATACACATTTTCACGCCAGGGTTGACGGCACCAACGGCGACACATGGCTCGAGCCGGTGGATGCGACCCTCGGCAACTCGCACTTCACGGCACAGGGGCAGATTGTGCGCGTGACGGCGGCTGGGAAGGACGGGACTCTGGTGAGTAAGGGGCACGACATTGCGCTTACGGTCACCGTGGACCGGGCGCGCCTTGAAGATTTCATGCGGCTGGCGAGCCGCTCAGCCACGCCCATACTCACGGGAGCCGTGACGGCGAACAGCACGCTGCATATTCCGCCGGGAGCGCAAAAAGTAGTCGAGCGGCTGCGGCTCAATGGGCGGTTCCATTTGGATCAGGCGCGCTTCGCGAGTGCGGCGATTCAGGGCAAGATCGAGCAACTCAGTCTGCGCGGGCAGGGGCGACCGGGAGATCTGAAGACTGCCAACACGGCCGATGCGGCGGCCATCGACTCCACCATGGAGGGCGAATTCAAGATGGCCGGCGCCGTCATTACGCTGTCCTCGCTTGAGTACCGGGTGCCTGGGGCGATCATCGACCTCAAGGGCGCCTACGGCGTGGAGGGCGGCACGCTGGGTTTTACCGGCACGGCGCGATTGCAGGCCACGGTTTCAGAGATGGTGGGCGGCTGGAAGGGATTGCTGCTGAAGCCCGCCGACCGCTTCTTCAAGAAGAATGGCGCCGGAACCGAAGTTCCGATCCATATAGACGGGACCCGAGAGAATCCGCAGTTCGGCGTCGATTTCGGCAAGATGAGTGTCAGCTCGCCGAACCAGCCGGGGGAAAAGCAGCGATAGATAGTATCCCCGCGGAAACAGAGCCATGGACCTTCGCCTTTTCTCACCCCCGCAATAGAAATGCGCCGCAAGGACGTGCGCCGGCCACTTCCTGAAGGGATCGGTCAATTTTTCAGGCTGACGATGAAACCCTAACGTCTCCCGAAGTTCATGCCGATGTGATAGTTTGGCATGCGTCACACCGTTGCCGAATCTACGAGCAGCGGAAGCAGACGAGGAGAACGCAATGCACTGGACCAAACGCATCATAACCACCATCGCGAGCTGCGCATTGATCCTGTTTTCAGGGCCATGGGCGCAGATCGCAGGAGGGCAAACCCCGCCCGTGAAACCAGGAACTCGACCCAGCAGCTCAAGCTCCGCCAGCATGCAGGACTGGTGGAAGAACGCCGTAATCTATGAAATTTATCCGCGCAGCTTTCAGGATTCGAACGGAGACGGCATTGGCGACCTCAACGGCATCACAGATCGCCTGGACTACCTTAGGGATCTGGGAGTGGACGCCATCTGGCTGACGCCTGTTTATCCATCGCCGCAGGTCGACTTCGGCTATGACATTTCAGACTACAAGAACATCGACCCGCAGTACGGCACGCTGGCGGATTTCGATCGCCTGGTGGCCGAGGCCGGAAAGCGAAACATCCGCATCATCATGGACATGGTGATGAACCACACCTCAGACAAGCACGAGTGGTTCATCCAGTCGCAATCGTCGCGCGACAATCCGTATCGCGACTGGTATATGTGGCACGACGGCAAGGGGCAGACCGCAACCGACAAAGGCGTGCCGCCCAATAACTGGCAGTCGGTGTTTGGTCACTCGGCGTGGCAGTGGGACGAGAAAACGCGCCAGTACTACTACCACAAGTTCTATATTCAGCAGCCTGACCTGAACTGGTACAACCCCAAAGTGCATCAGGCGTTCGAAGACATTCTGCGCTTCTGGTTGAAGCGCGGGGTGGGCGGATTCCGCTTCGACGCGATCACCACGCTCTATGAAGATCCGGGCATGGCCGATGAAGGCGTGGTCATGGACAAGGATGGAAAACCGAAGATCAACGCCTACGGAGATCCGCAACTGGACGGCTCAAAGACCGACAATCTGCCCGGCCTTCACCCCGTCATGCAGGAGATGCGGGCCACATCGGATGAATTCAACTCCAACAAGTTTCCCGGCGAGCGGGTGCTGATCGGTGAAACCTATCTGCCCAACATCGAGGAGCTGAAGAAGATGTACGGGCCGGTCGACAAGCCGGAATTCCAGTTGCCGATGGATACCCAGGTAGGCTTCATCAACAAGCTGGATGTGACCGCATTCCGCAGCAAGCTGATCGACGCGGAGACGCACCTCAGCGCCAACATTCCGCTGATTGTGTTTGACAACCACGACAACCCGCGCCTCGACGCGCGTTACGGCGACGGCGTGCACGACACGGAAATTGAGCGCGTGATCTCCACGATTCTGTTCGCCAGCCGCGGGACGTCGTTGTTTTACTACGGCGATGAGATCGGCATGAAGACCACGCCGCCCACGCGCAAGGCAGACGTGAAAGACCCGATCGGCGTGACCGGATGGCCGAAGGAAAAAGGCCGCGACGGCGAGCGAACTCCGATGCAATGGAACGCGAGCAAGAATGCGGGGTTCACCACCGGCACGCCGTGGCTCCCGGTGCCCCCCAATTCAGCCACGATCAACGTGAAAGCAGCAGAGGCCAATCCCGACTCGATGCTGGCGTGGTACAAAAGCCTGATCCTGCTGAAAAAGACCAACCCCGCATTCGAGCAGGGGGCCAACCTGATGCTGGATACCGACAACACCAAAGTGTTGAGCTGGATGCGGCAAGCGCAAGGCGCTCCGCAGGTAGTCGTGAGCGTGAATTTTACAGCCGACCCGCAGCTGGTGAATCTGACCGCGAGCGGGGCCGGCCTGGAGCCCGCGCATCTCAAGACGCTTCTCAAGTCGCCCGGCGGCGTCGATCCGGTTTCACTGGATCGCGTCGCGCTCGGCCCGTTTGGCGTATATATCGGAGAGGTGCAATAGGGTCGGCATGCCAGCCGGGTAAGATTGATCCGGCGGTTCCTGCTTAATCGGGAGCCGCCGGATTTCGTTTTGCGTCTTAACTTGGGTTATTTTGCGATCCTGTATAATCCGGCCTTACCAATAAACAAGGCGGAGGATGCACATGGATCCATTGGTTGTGATTGTTCCTATAGCGTTGATAGCGCTTTTCGTTCTCATCGTGATTCTGAGCAGCTTCTTTACCGTGCGCACGGCGGAAGTGGCTGTGCTCACGCGCTTCGGCAAATTTCTGCGCGTGGCCGATCCAGGTTTGAACTGGAAGCGGCCGTTCTTCGATAGCGTGACCGGCATCGTGAGCCTGCGCGTGAATCAGATCACGCTGACCATGGAAACCAAGACCAAAGACAACGTGTTCGTGACCATTCCGATTTCGGTGCAGAATCGCGTTCGCCCGGAAAAAGTCTACGACGCCTACTACAAATTGTCAGACCCCGTGGCGCAGATCAAAAGCTATGTGGAACAGGTGATTCTGGGCCACGTGCCGGGCATGACACTCGACGAAGTGTTTGCCTCGCAATCCAGCATTGCCGCGGCAGTCAAGCAGGAACTGGATGCTGACATGGCGACATTCGGCTACGAAATCGTCAACGTGCTGGTTACCGACATTATTCCCGATCAAAAGGTGAAGTCGGCCATGAACGACATTAACGCCGCGCAGCGCGAACAGGTGGCGGCCAACGCCAGGGGCGAGGCCGAAAAGATTCTGGTGGTGAAGAAAGCCGAAGCCGAGGCGGAGAGCAAGGCGCTGCAGGGCCAGGGCATCGCCAATCAGCGCAAGGCGATTATCGAGGGCTTGCAGGTCTCCGTGGAGCAGTTTCAGAAAGCCGTGGAAGGCGCAACGTCAAAAGAGGTGATGCAGTTGGTGCTGGTGACGCAATACTTCGACACCCTGAAATCAATTGGCGAGAATGACAAGACCAGCACCTTGTTTCTCTCTCATTCGCCGGCTGCCGTGAAGGATGTCTCCGATCAGATATTGCAGGCCATGCTGGTGGCGGAGCGAGCCGGTTGACGATCGGGCAGTTGATCGCTGCCTGTCCGCTTACTGCGTGCTGTCCGCATCGCTCCCATAGGTTGGATAAGGCGTCGGCTCCGGACTTGTCGACATGGCGGCCAGGGTGACCAGATCCGCCTGCACTTCGGCCCACTTTTGTGGGCTTTTCTTGGTCGAGATCGGCGCGTCCGGGTTGGCATAATAAGCCTGGACGTCCTCCTTGATGCCGGGCGGAATAGGCTGCGAGGGTTCCCTGGTCAGCTTGTGGAGCAGATAGGCATAGGTGGAATCGGTCAGCGAATACCCGCCCGGCCGCACCACGTATCCGGTGTCAAGATCCCGATTAGGCAACGGATGCCGCGGGTCCGCCGCTTGCTTCGCACTGACCGAATTGACCGTCTTCGGCCGCAAAGCTGTGGAGCCCGCAGACTCGGTAGAAGTGGCCGCAATGTGGGTATTGGGGGCCGGATTCGAAGGGCTTGAATTCGTGTCCGACGGCGGCGTGAACTGCGACAGCATTCTGCGCAGCCCGGCCGTAGAGAGCGCCACGCTGTGCATATACTCCGTTTCCGTGGCCACCGTGGGTCCCTTCACTGCCACCATCTTAAGTGGGCCGATTTTGGGCACCACAAACAGCAGCCCGGCCAGCGCGTAGGTGCCAATGCCGGCCTTGCGACGGTAGGCCTGCCAGTCGTTTTCAGTCGCGATCCTCACCGCCTCGGTCTCCACCAGTAGAGCTTCGGGCGTGTTCTGGTTGGGGGGTTCCTGCTTGCGGTGCAGGATGGT
>PMOF01000190.1 GCA_003162495.1 Acidobacteriaceae bacterium | reverse complement strand
AGTGAGGGTAGAATGCCTTCTATGGCCAAACAGGCACAGCAACGGGTCGGACTTCTCCAGGGAACCCTGGACATGCTCATCTTGCGGACCCTCTCCCATGGCCCTGCTCACGGTCATCAGATCGGCAAGCATATTCAGAGAACTACAAATGAATTTCTGCAGATGCAGCACGGCTCCCTCTATCCTGCGCTGCATCGTCTGGAAGAAAGAGGATGGGTGAGCGCCAAATGGGAGACGTCTCCAGACCGAAACCGGGAATTCAAGTACTACCGGCTGACCGATAAAGGCAGGAAGCAACTGGTGGTCGAAGAATCGCAGTGGAAGCAGATGGCCGAAGCGGTGGCGCGCGTGATGTGGCCAGTCGCCGAGGAGAGCTGACATGAAATGGGGTCAACGCGAAATGAGAGATGAAGACCTGGAGCGAGAACTTCGTTCGGACCTGGACCTCGAAGAAGAGGAGCAACGGGAAAGTGGCGTTTCAGGAGAAGAGGCTCGCTACGCGGCCTTACGCGCTTTTGGCAATCCAGCTCTGATTCGTGAACAGACGCGCGCTGTCTGGTCCTGGACCTGGCTTGAATCCCTGGCACGCGAACTGCGCTTCAGTCTGCGCACGCTTCGTCGCACGCCCGGTTTTACTCTCATCGCCATTCTGGTGATGGCGCTGGGCATCGGCGCCAATGTGGCGCTGTTCAGCGTGGTGCGCGGCGTTCTGCTCAAGCCGCTGCCGTTTGAGGATTCGGATCGCCTGATGATGCTCTATGAGACAGGCCTTCACGAAAGCGACGCTCCGGGCTATAACGTGGTCGCGGGCGGCATCTATGCCGAGTGGAAAAAGCAGAATCAAAGTTTCAGCAATCTCGCGCTCTCCACGGACAGCCTCGTCGGGCTCTCCGGTTCGGGCGGCCAGCTGCCGGAGAAGCTCAGGAGCGCGGAGTTCTCATGGGACATGCTCCGCACACTGGGCGTGCAGCCTGCGCTCGGCCGCGACTTTGTCCAGGCCGATGATAGTTCTGCAGCCAACGGCACAGTGTTTTTGAGCTGGGGCCTGTGGAAGCGGCGCTTCGCCGGCGATCGCGCCATCCTGAACCAGACCATCTATCTCGATGCCGTGCCGTACACAGTGATCGGCATCATGCCCGCCAGCTTCGATTTTCCGGATCCCGCCACGCAGCTCTGGACACCGGTCTACCACGATCAGCCTCAGGAAATGATGACAGCGCTCGACAATCACGGCTTTCGTGTGGTGGGCCGGCTCAAGCCGGGAGTCAGCGCGGCGCAGGGCGTTGCCGACCTGAGCATCATCTCGCGGCGTATCCACAACGCCAATCTCAGCGATCCATTCATTTTCAGCGGCGCCAACGGCCGGTCGCTGCTGGAGCACATGGTGGGCGACATCAAGAAGCCGCTTTATCTGTTGCTGGAGGCGACCTTCTGCCTGCTTCTGATTGCCTGTCTCAATGTGGCCAATCTGCTGGTGGCGCGGGCGGCGTCGCGTCGCAAGGAACTGGCNNGCGCTGGGCCTGGCGCTGGCCGCCGCGGCGCTCGTCTGGCTGGAACGCACCCGTGCGGATATGAGCCGCGTGGAGTCGATCCACATCGACGGTGTGGTCGCCGTGTTTACCGTAAGCATCATCGTGGCCTGCGCGCTGTTTTCAGGATTGATCGCGGCCTTCAGCGCCGGCGACAAACGCGTACTGAGCGCAATGCACGAGTCCTCGCGTTCGGTAAGCGGTGGCAGCGCGCGGACCTCGCTGCGCAAGGTTTTGCTTACCCTCGAAGTCGCACTTACGGTGATTTTACTCATCGGCTCGGGCCTGTTGCTGAAGAGCTACGAGCGGCTGCGCTCCGCCGATTTGGGCTGCGTCACGAAGGACGTGCTCACCATGCACCTCGGCCTTCCTGACGCGCGCTATGCCTCGCCAGCCCAGCGCGCTAATTTTTTCGATAGCTTGCTGCAGCGCGTGCGGGCTCTCCCCGGCGTGGATGCGGCAGGCTTTACAACCGCTGTTCCGGGCCAGGGATACGCGGGCGATTGGGGATTCACCATCGTTGAACACCCGCCCTTGCCGCAGGGGAAAGGTGTCTTTGCCATTGACCGTTGGGCCGATTCAAAGTACTTCGGCGCGATGGGCATTCCCATTCTGCGCGGGCGTACCTTCGACGATGGCAAGCGGCTGGATGCAGCCAATGAAGTCATCATCAGCCAGTCGTTCGCCACTCGATTCTTTCCCGGTGAAGACCCGATCGGCAAACACGTGCACGTCGAAATTAAGCATCGCACCTCGGTCATTGTAGGCGTCGTCGGAGATACCCGTTACGCCATCGGCGAAAAGCCGGTGCCGATGCAGTATTACCCCCTCAATGCCGGCGTTGAGACCTTCGGCACCTTTGTCATTCGATCCCGGCAAGGCGTCGAGCAATTCGCCATGCCCGTCGAGCGCATTGTTGCGCAGATGGACCACGACCTGGTCGTCTCCGACGTGCTCACCATGGACCAGTTGCTGGGCAAGTCCACATTCGATCAGAGCTTCAACGCAACGCTGCTCACGGCGTTCGCAGCGCTGTCGCTGCTGCTGGCCGCGGTGGGACTGTTCGGCGTGATGTCGTACCTCGCAGCGCAGCGCACCACCGAAATCGGCATCCGCATCGC
>PMOF01000170.1:4581-5864 GCA_003162495.1 Acidobacteriaceae bacterium | reverse complement strand
AACGAGGGCGCGCTGCGCTATCGCGGCCACGGCATGGTGGAGTCGGCCGGCATGCGCAAGGGGCTCATCGCCGAGCTGGCCCCGGCCGCCAAGGCCGTCAAGGCGGCCAACGAGCGGGCAGAACGCGCCGCGCACATCAACATCGAAGAGTGCGTGGTGGGCGTCGGCGGGCCGCATATTCGCGGGCTCAACACCAGCGACGGAATCGATCTGGGCAATCGCATGCGCGAGATTACCCGCGAAGACGTGCGCTACGCGGTGGAGCGGGCGCGGGCCATCCAGCGTCCTCCGGACCGCGAAATTCTGCACCTGCTTCCCCGCCAGTTCATCCTCGACGAGCAGCCCGGCATCTTCGATCCCGTAGGCATGGTGGGCGCACGCCTCAAAGTAGACCTGCACATCGCCACCTGTTCAGGCAGCGCGTTGCAAAGCACAGTCACCTGCGCCAATCGCGCCGGACTTGAAGTGTCCGAGGCGGTGCTGGAGTCCATCGCCGCCGCTGAGGCCACCCTCTCCGCCGACGAACGCGAGCTCGGTGTGTGTCTGCTCGACATCGGCGCCCACTCCAGCGACCTTTGCGTCTTTTTCGAGGGAGCCGTGGCGCATACCGCTTGCGTTCCCATCGGCGGACAACACTTTACCAACGACCTGGCGGTTGGCCTGCAGATGCCGGTCGCCCAGGCCGAGGAGTTGAAGCGCCAGTATGGCAATGCCGTAGTCACTGCCGTGCCCCAGTTGGCGGAGATTGAGATTGCCAATCCCGATCCGCGCATGCTCTCGTTGCGCACCATTGCGGAGATTCTGGAGCCGCGGGCCCGCGAGCTGATCTACTTTGTCAAGGAGACTCTGCGCCAGGGCGGCGTTGTGGATGCGCTCGGCGCAGGCTGCGTGCTCACCGGAGGCGGAGCCATGCTGCCCGGTATGCTGGATGTGATTGAGAGCCAGTTGCGTGTCCCGGCTCGAACCGGAATGCCCGTTCGTCTCTCTCATATGCCCGGCGAACTGGTGCATCCGAGCTTTGCAACTGCGATCGGGATGCTTTTGTATGCCCACCGTACGCGCGTCACACGTGCGGCCGAAGAAAACAATCTGCGCGCCAGGCTGCGAGCCATTTTCGCAGCCAGTTTTTAACCATGCATCCAGCCGTGAATCAGGAGGGCCGAAGCCGCTATGGACCATAAGGATCAGCAGAAAAATGAAGCCAGTGGAATGCGCATTCAGTATCACGACGAGCCGGTGCGCGGCGCTCGCATCAAGGTCATCGGCGTGGGCGGCGGAGGCGG
>PMOF01000170.1:3757-4500 GCA_003162495.1 Acidobacteriaceae bacterium | reverse complement strand
CCTGACGTGGGCCGCCGCGCCGCGCTCGAAGATTCAGACAAGATCATCGAAGCCCTCGAAGGGGCCGACATGGTCTTCGTCACCGCCGGGCTCGGCGGCGGCACCGGCACCGGCGCAGCGCCGGTCATCGCTTCGCTGGCCAGCGAAATGGGCATTCTGACTGTTGCCGTAATTACGCGCCCGTTTGCCTTCGAAGGCAAGCGCCGCCTGCAGCAGGCCGAACGCGGCCTGAAAGAATTGCTGGAGAGTGTCGACACCATGATCGTCATTCCCAACGAGAAGCTGCTTGCCGTAGCCAAGGACGCCGGCTTCTTTGAGAGTTTCCGCGTGGCCGACGACGTGCTCCGACAGGGCGTGCAGGGCATCTCGGACATCATCACCATCCCCGGCATCATCAACCGCGACTTTGCCGACGTGAAAACCACCATGGCGGGCATGGGCCACGCGGTCATGGGCACCGCGGTCCGTTCCGGCGAAAATCGCGCCATAGAAGCAGCCCAGGCCGCCATGGCTTCGCCGCTGCTTGAGGCCGGCGCCATTGACGGCGCGCGCGGCATCCTCATCAACATCACCGGCTCCAGTTCGCTCAAGCTGTCTGAGGTCAACGCCGCTTCGTCGCTGATCCAATCCTCCGCCCATGAAGACGCCAACATCATCTTCGGCGCCGTGCTCGACGAGAAAATGGGCGAAGAGGTCAAGATCACCGTCATCGCCACCGGATTCCGCGACCAGATGCCGGAGCG
>PMOF01000170.1:0-3662 GCA_003162495.1 Acidobacteriaceae bacterium | reverse complement strand
AGGTCCGCCGCCATGGCCGTAACCTACGATCATGGGACTTTGGAGCTGGCGGCTGCGCCTGCGAGTCCGCACTTTGCCGAGTTAAGTGAAGAGCCGTCGCACAACCCACCTGCGGACAGGCATCCGGTCAACGCGGATGCGCGCTTTGCGGCGGCAGACGAAGAGGC
Organism: Acidobacteriaceae bacterium; assembly: GCA_003162495.1. Lineage (GTDB taxonomy): Bacteria > Acidobacteriota > Terriglobia > Terriglobales > Acidobacteriaceae > Telmatobacter. Next base: position 3,495 of record PMOF01000170.1, on the reverse strand, counting down.
GCATCGGGATCTCGATACCCCCGCCTTCCTGCGCACTTCCAGGTACTAAGGTATGGCCCATAAGTAATCTATCTTGCTGTATTTAGCGTTTGGAATCGAGATTCGGGGCTGTTATAGTTCAATTGTGCTCTAAAAATCCGATGTTTTGCTGAAACACTGCAACAGAGCATCGTTGACTTTTTGAGTAACATCAAAGGAATCAGGGGCAATCTGGCAAGAGGACACGGCAAGAGAAAACAGGCCGTCTGCCTTTGCCGCGGCATCGGGGTACATCTGGTTCAATATTCGGCGCAGGTTCAATATAGGTCGCAGATTGATAGCAGACCGCGGAATCGCCGATTAGTATGAAGTGCGCCGCCCAAGGACAGTGGTACGGCACGAAATCTATGGTTGAGAGGTAAGTGACGGGATGAAGCTGCCACGCGGTTGGGCATTTGGATGGATCCTGTTGGTCCCCGGTTTGGGAGCCATGCACGCGGCTGCACTTGACACTCCGCAGTCGCTGCATCATGCCAGGACATCGCAAACCCATCTCGCCAGATCCCATCGCGCCAGTCATCACTCCTCGGCAACAGCTGCCGCGCCCCGGTCCATCGTCGCCCACACCGCGGAAGCTACCAGCGCAGCCGCCAAATCCATTCCAGCCGGGCAGCGAACCCACCTGACCGCGGGAACCTCCACAAGATCGCGCGTGCGCCGTGCTTCCCTCACCCGCCGCCATCATTACTACGAGCACTTCACCGCCAGTTCCTTCGCCAACGGAGACATTTTTGCCGAAGACGTGACGGCCGGCGAGGATCCCGTGGTCCGACAGGCCGCCGTGGACGCACTGGGCGACATGAACGGAACCGCCGTGGTGATCGATCCCTCCAACGGGCGCATCCTGGCCATGGTCAACCAGAAGCTGGCGCTTTCGCCTGGAGCCGAACCCTGCTCCACCATCAAGATCACCGTGGCCATGGCCGCGCTGTCCGAAGGCCTGGTCACCCGCGACACCATGGTCCAGTTGCCCGGCTTCCGCATGAACATGACCGATGCGCTGGCCAAGAGCAACAACCTCTACTTTGAAGAACTCGGCCGCGAACTGGGCTTTGAGCGCGTGCGCCACTATGCCACGCAGTTCGGCCTGGGCGAGCTGGCCGGATACAACATTGCGGGCGAACAGCTGGGCGTCTATCCCGACCAGGCGCTCCCCGCCTCTGAGGGCGGAGTAGGCCGCATGTGCAGCTTTGGCCAGGGCGTCTCGCTCACCCCGCTGCAGCTGGGCGCCTATGTGGCTGCCCTCGCCAACGGCGGAACCCTCTATTACCTGCAGCACCCGACCACGCCGGACGAGCTTGCCGCTTTCACCCCCAGGGTGAAGCGGAGTCTCGATATCGCCCGCTACGTTCCCGACCTGCAAGACGGCATGGCCGGCGCGGTTGAGTATGGCACCGCCCGCCGCCTGCGCGCCAACTTCCACGATTTTCCCGTCTTCGGCAAGACCGGCACCTGCTCTGACAACGGCACCCGCTACGGCTGGTTCGCCTCCTACTCCGACTCGCCCCAGGGCAGCCTGGTTACCGTCTTCTTTCTTGAGGGCGGACGGCCCACATTCGGCCCCCGCGCCGCCGAGCTCACCGGCGAGTTCTACAGGAATCTTTCCGACCGCAACTACTTCGCCGGCAAAGGCCAGCAGGAGACCGTCTCCATTCCCCTTCCCGTAGCCGCCTCGCAGCAATAGAGCAGCCGATCTTCACAGCTCCACGCAAGTCGCATACGGGCCGTCCTTGGGCGGCCTTACTACATTGGCCCCTGTCAATCCCGATTCGTGATTGCAAGGGTTCGCCGTCGTGAATCGATCCGCTTGCCAATATTAACCAACTAGGTTAATATGAAGCCGTGGAAAAGCGCACGCCACACTGTCAGCTTTCCGTGGTTCGAGCGCTCATCCAGGTGGGCAAGGTTCGATCTACGTACTCCGCGCTTGCCGGCGGAGCGGCGCTCGGCCTCGATTTCGATGGCATCGTTGCCGTTGTATTGGCTCTGAAGCCAGGTGACTTTTACAAGTCCATGACCACCCATGCCGATCACAGAGTATGGCAGGACGTCTATCGACCGACCACGAACGCAGGTGAGGTTTACTTGAAATTGACCGTAATCGACGACGTGCTGATTGTCTCGTTTAAGGAGCTATGACGATGAAATGTCCCATTTGTGCGCAGGCGGAACTGGTCAAGGACACCTGCGACATTCCTTACACTTATAAGGGCGAGGCTACCGCCATTCCCGCGGTGACCGGCGATTTCTGCCCGGCTTGCGGCGAAGCTATTCTCGGCGCGACTGAGTCGGCGCGGACCGCTGCGTTGATGCTGGAATTCAACAAGCAGGTCAACGCGGCCATCGTCGATCCCGGATTCATTGCAAGCGTTCGCAAAAAACTTGCCCTCGATCAGCGCGAAGCCGCGGAAATTTTCGGCGGCGGAGTCAACGCGTTCTCGCGTTACGAGAACGGGAAAACCAAACCCCCTCTCGCATTGGTAAAGCTGTTCAAAGTGCTCGACCGTCATCCCGACCTGCTCGCCGAAATCAAGTCGCCCGAGCCCGTGGTCTGAATCCGATGAAGCCAATTCCCTTCTGCATCATCGGATAGGATAAGACCTTCCCGTCTCTCCGGCAGACGAGAGACCAGGGTCCAATTCTCGCGAGCGCAGACAGGATCGCCCCCATGGAGTTGTCGACACATATTCTGCTCACCTACGGCTACCTGCTGCTCTTTGTCTGGGTTCTCATCGAGCAGATCGGGATTCCGCTGCCGGCCACGCCCATTCTGCTGGCCGCCGGCGCGCTCTCAGCCGAGGGCCAGATCAGTTTTCCTCTTGCATTACTGGCCGGGGTCGGCGCCGCGCTCACCTCTGACACCTCCTGGTTCCTAATCGGCCGCAAATACGGCCATCATGTGCTGCGCATCTTATGCAAGCTCTCTCTTGAGCCCACCGTCTGCGTCCGCCGCACCCAGGACTCGTTTGGCCGCCGCCGCCAGGTCACGCTCATGATTGCCAAGTTCGTGCCCGGCCTGGCCACGCTGGCCCCGCCTGTCGCCGGCCAGAACGGCATGACCATTGGCGAGTTCTTATTCTTCGACGGCATCGGCGCCACCGCCTGGGTAGGTGCTCTGCTGACCATTGGCCGGCTGTTTGGCGACGCGCTCAAGCGCGACCCAAGCCTGCTCAACTGGGCGGGCCGCTTCTCCGGCGCGCTGCTGGTGCTGGGCATTGTGGGCTTCTTTGTGGTCCGCCTTCTCCGCCGCCGCATGGTCCTCAAAGAACTCGTCGCCGCGCGCCTGGAGCCGCAAGACCTCAAGAAGCAGCTCGATGCCGGCGAGTCGGTCTACATCGTCGATCTGCGTCATCCGCTCGAGCTGCTGCCGGAGCCCTTCACGCTGCCCGGCGCGCTCCATTTCTCGCCCGACACTCTGGCCGGGCGTCACCTCGAGATTCCCCGCGACCGCGACAT
>PMOF01000140.1 GCA_003162495.1 Acidobacteriaceae bacterium | reverse complement strand
TGCGGACCTTCTCAACCAACGGTTGCGGGTGAATCACTTTGGTCGGAAGCATGTCCGCCGGACGATGAGTGGCCTTGAGCAATTTTCCCTTGTGGTCGAAGGTCATCGTCCACTGCATCGGCCGCCCAGCCGCCGCTAAATCCGCAAACGAAACCACGACGCCGCTGCTCGAAGTCTCCAACATAGCGGGTTTCGCCAGGGGAAATTTCTCGCTGTCGAAGATCACCGGCATCAACGTTGCCCGGGGATGCCCGCCGGCGAGCGCCGCGTAGCACAACCCCGTACCCAGCCAATCGGGAGCGGTGTCATAGTGTTCCTCGGCCCGAATGTGATTGAAGGCCGAGACGGTCAGAGCATTGATCGGCGCCGGTGAGAAAAGCGAATAGCCCCGCAGCAGAATGGGAACAATGCGCACCCGGCCCTCGCCGCCGCGCGGAATCGATGCCGAAAACACCGTCACATCCCCGGTTCCGTTGTTGCGGCGAAAGCGCAGAAAGACATGATTGGGCAGCGCCGGGCACACCACCTGCTCATATGTCCATTTGCCCTGGTTGAACTCCAGATCCATCAATCCGGCGTGTTCGCTGATTGACGATTGAGCGTCCGCAACCAGATCGCTGTCCTTCCGTGTCATCTGGTCTGCGGTGCGGAATTCGATCGAATCCACGCGGACGTCAGAGGCGGTGGAAAACGGTATGAGCTTTTCAGCTGGGACGACCCTCACCTTGGGCGCACTCGCGGGCTCAGCCGGCGTCATCTGGCACACCGCGCGCGCGCAGACAGTCGCGACGAACGCCGCAGCCAGAACCATCCGAAGGATCGGGAGGCTTCTCATTCGTTCCATGCTGAGCTTAGGTTATCACTAGGTTCGTGCGCGCAAAAAACAGAAGGGCAGCCCGATCGGGACTGCCCTTCGCGGCCCGCTTCATGATTCCATGAGCGAGACGTGCGCTGCTCACCGAATTAGTGCGTCGGTGTCGCCGGTGTGTGGTGTGCGGGTGACGGTTTGTGCACCGGAGTCTTCTTCTCCGGCTGGATAAATCCATCGCGAAGAACGATCTCTGCCCTCTGCGCCGCGGTGTCCGTGGCCGGTATCTGGGTGTAGGTGTCGTAGGTGCCGTTCAACTCCGCCGCCGGCTGCAGCTTGTATTCGAATCCAACAGCCGGGATGTCTTTGTCGGGCAGAGGCGCCTTCATATTGACGATGAAATCGGCAATCTTGGCGTCCTTCGCGTCCTGGGTCACGGCGACCTTGATCACCGAGGCTGTGGCTTCAATCACAATTCCCGGGACCGGCGTTTCCTTGTCCTTCAACAGTGCCCACAATTTATCCGCGTCATCCTTGGTGCCCATGGCCAGAACGGTTTCCTTGTCAGCCAGGGCGAGCGTGGTCAGGTCTGGAGTAGCCGCCAGCAGATCGTGAATCTGTTCGGAGGGCGTCTTGGCGGGGTCAATCTTGAAGGTTCCGGGCGGAAATGTCGTAGCCGCTGCCGCCGTCTTGATGGCATCCAGCCCGTCCAGGTTTCCGTGGTATTTCTTGTAGTAATACTCCAGCTTCGGCTCAATCTGCGCCTTGTAGGCTGCGGGAGCAAAATCCCACACCCGCGCAAAAAACCAGACCGCCTGCGGCAGGTCCTGACCGGCTCCCGGCAGGCTGAACGCGGTGGCAAGCTGCAGCGAGTCGGCCAACCCCTGGATCTTGGACTGGTCATCTGTGTAAAGCATCAGTTCGGATTTGTACTCGCCCTCCGCGGACTTGTAATCCTTTTTGGAGATTGCGAAGTCCAAAGCCAGCGCCGAATGAAAAATCGGATAGGCAGCGTTGGTCAGCTTTTTCCAATCGTCGTCGGAAAGTCCGGCCGCCTTGGGAACCGAGAGCCCCTTCTGGGCCAGCGCCGCGGCATCGTCGCAGGTCTGTGCGTCGCTGGTCTTGCCGCATTGGCCCTTCTTGATCAGCACCGAGTAAAGAATCGCCTTCAGGTTAGTCGGATCCACCTGCATCATGCGAGAAGCCGCGCTGAGTTCCTTGTCAGGATCGTTGATGCCCTGGTAGGTATCCACCAGCATATCCAGAACCGCCTTTTTCACCTGACTCTGTGGATACGTGGTTAGAAAGGTCTCCAGGGCCGCGGCTTTGGCCTTTGGGTCGCTTTGTGTGGTGGCCATTTGATAGGCGTTGTACTCGGCCGGATCTTTGATCGAGATCGTGCCCGAGTCCTGTGCCGGCGCCGCGGCTGGGGTCGCGGCCGGGGCTTGGGCTTGAAGCGCGGGGAGGTAAACAAGGCTCATGCTCGCCAACGCCATCACTGACGCAAAGACTAACTTCTTCATTCAGTGCTCCTGGGAAATTCCAAAATGGAGATCAATATTGATGCATTCGCTCAGGGAAAAATCAACCTTCCAGCGGGGCGGTTGAATACCGGGGTGACGGCTCAACAATACCACGGCTTCCATTGCGGTGTTGGAAGGATTATAGAAAGCCCCGCCCTCCCTGACAAGCAAAGTTGTATCGGAAAACCAGAAACTTCGCAGGATGGCACGCCGCCCACGGCAGCGGCGCGCACCCGGCACCCCGATGGTGGGATGCGGAATTCGCAAAAATAGCTGCATTCATCGCCACCGGCGCCTTCGCCTGTCCCCCGCGCCAGCCCTGCTCCCCGCCGCCGAACCGATCCCTTGGGGCCGGTCCCGCATACCAGCTTAGACACCGGAATACGAAAAACGGTTCCCAGTCCATGCAGGGCACCCAACGGCGCCTTATTGCAGTAGCCGCACCAGTTCCGCCTGTTCGGCCAGAAAGGCGTCGTGACCATGTGTACTGGCCATCTGAAGGTAATCGGCTTCGACGCCCGCCGTCCGAACCGTATGAGCAAACTGACGCACCGTCTCCGGCGGAAACAGCCAATCCGAGCCGATCCCCACAAAACTCAGCCGGGCGCGGATGCGGCTGAACGCCTGCATAGCAGAAGGATTGCCGTGGAGCGGATCCCAGGTATCCATGGTGCGCAGAATGGAGAGATAGGCGTTGGCGTCAAAGCGGTCGATGAACCGGTCACCCTGATTATCCAGATAGCCGGCGATGTCGAACCGGCCGCCGATCAAGCCGCCGCCCTGCACCCCCGCCTGGCCATCTCCCCCGCAGGCCAGGCCCCAGGGATCCTCGCCATTGCGGTTGGGATTGCGCCCGAACCGCTCGTCGAAAAGCCCGGCCGATTTGTAACTGAGCATCGCTACCTGCCGGGCCAGCGCGAGGCCCCGCCGTGGAGGCCGTTGCGGCAGATAGAGGCCGCCCGCCCACTCCGGGTCAAGCTGGATGGCCTGCCGCTGCAGGTGATTGAGCGCCAGCCCCATGGCCGAAAGCGGCGCCACGCCGATAATGACCGCCCGCTCCACTCGCTCCGGGTCGTGCATGGCCCACTCCAGCGCCTGCATGCCGCCGATGGAGCCGCCCAGCACCAGGCGCAGCCGCCGGATGCCGAGCGAGGCCATCAATTGCGCCTGCGCGCGGACATTGTCACGAATCGAAACCAGCGGAAAATCCGGGCCGTAAACCCGCCCCGTCCCGGGATTCAGCGAGCCGGGTCCGGTGGAACCGTAGCAGGACCCCAGCAGGTTGACGCAGATCACAAAATCATGGTCCAGCGACAACAACGCGCCCGGCGCAAAGATTTCCGGCCACCACGCGCCCACCTGCGCCGAACCTGACAGCGCATGGCACACCAGCACTGCGTTGTCGTGTTCGGCATTCAGCCGCCCATACACCGCGTAGTGCAGCGTGGTCCCGGCCAGCGTGCGCCCGGAATCCAGGAGCAGCGGTTCGTCGAGCACAAAGTCGCCCTCGTAGGTCGGCGTCGGAACCTGCGTTTCAACCCGCGCAGCGCCGGTCCCGGTCCGTGTTTCGGTCATGCTACTCATTGTGCAGCAAGGTCCGCAGTTGTGGTTGCACCGGCGAACGCGTGGCCGTTTGCCGCTTCGATCGCCTGGTCCAGATCGGCAACAATGTCGCGCACATCCTCGATGCCCACTGACAGCCGCACCAGTTCGGGAGTCACGCCCGTGGTCGCCTGTTCCTCCACGGAAAGCTGCTGGTGGGTCGTCGAGGCCGGATGAATCACCAGCGACTTGGCATCGCCGATGTTGGCCACCAGCGAAAACAGCTCCAGCCCGTCGATCAGCTTCTTGCCCGCTTCATAGCCCCCCTTGATTCCGAACGTCACCAGCGCTCCCCGCCCGCTAGGCAGATACTTCTGCGCCCGCGCGTAATAGGGACTCGACTCCAGCCCCGGATAGTTCACCCACTCCACACCAGGATGCTTCTCCAGATGCCGTGCCACTGCCAGCGCATTCTCTGAGTGGCGCTCCAGCCGCAGATGCAGGGTCTCAATCCCCTGCAGTAGCAGAAACGCATTGAACGGCGAAAGCGCCGCGCCGGTATCGCGCAACCCCTGTATGCGCGCCTTCAAAATGAACGCCAGCGGGCCAAATGCC
>PMOF01000057.1 GCA_003162495.1 Acidobacteriaceae bacterium | reverse complement strand
TACGCTTTAGCCACGCCTACCGCAAGCGCGCGAATGCGGCCAATCACGCCTACACGCTCGGTCACGCTGATGGCTCCGCGCGCATCCAGAAGATTGAAGAGGTTTGAGCATTTGAGCGCCAATTCATAGGTAGCCAGCAGCGGGAAGCGCCTCTTCACCGCCGCGTCCGCGTCTTCCTTGCTAAACAGAGCGTTGGCCTGATCGAGCAATGCCTTCCCCTCGGCCTCATAAAGATTGAAGTGCTCCCAAAGCTTGCTCACATCGGCAAACTCGAAGTTATACACCGAGAACTGCAACTCCTCAGCCAGCCTTACATCGCCATAAGTGATCGCCGCACCGGTTTCGGGATCGCGCGCCCACACGATGTCGTAGATCGAGTCCACATCCTGCAGAAATGCGGCGATCCGCTCGAGGCCATAAGTCAGCTCGGCGCTGATGGGATCCAGGTCGAGACCGCCGCATTGCTGGAAGTAAGTGAACTGGGTAATTTCCAGGCCGTCGAGCATCACCTGCCAGCCCACGCCCCACGCGCCACCCGCGGGCCACTCCCAGTTATCTTCTTCAAACTTGAGGTCATGCTGTCTGAGGTCGATGCCTATAGCTTCCAGTGACTCAAGATATAACTCCTGCACGTTCACCGGTGGAGGCTTCAGGATCAGTTGAAACTGAGTGTGCTTGAAGAGCCGGTTGGGGTTCTCGCCGTAGCGGCCATCNNAGCACGCGTAGAAACGTCTCCGGCGCCATGGTGCCCGCGCCCACTTCAACATCGTAGGGCTGCTGCAGCACGCACCCGCGCGCCGCCCAAAAGGCCTGCAGGCGGAACAACAGCTCCTGAAAGGTCAGCGCGGCAGGTTTCCGAGCAGCCGCAACCGCGGAGGATGAAACAGTAGAGGAAGGCACGTGAAATTCACTCTCGACGGAACTCAATCGATTTTATCAGCCTGCCAACCGTCCCAGCGCCTCGGCCGAGCGCAGCTTGCGCTCCAGATGGCGCTCCAGGGCCTGCAACGTAAACCGGCGAAGGTCCTGCCCGCGCCGCCGCGGCCATGGCTCGCCGCCAAACGCTGAAGCCGGCGCACGAAGCATACGCTGCGCCAGTTGCCATGAGTCCGCCGAAAGGCTGCTCGAATTTTCATTGCGATGCAGAGCGCAGAACAGTCCGTCGCCGAGAGAATTAAAGCTGGTCTCATCGGCCTGCAACGTCTCACCGCAGGCCGTGCAGTGGCCAATGTCCGGCAGCAGCCCCATCAGGCGAGTCATCCACAGCGAAAAATAGGTGAGAGGCATCCACGGCTGGACGAAATCAGACTGCACGGCCGTGGTCTGCTCCAGCACCGCCAGCAGCAGACGAAAGACCGTCTCCTGGGGATCGCGTTCGGGCAGCGCCTCGTCCAGCACCTCGGCAAAAAAGCTCAGCACCGCCATGCGCGCGTGGTCGATCGGAGCCGAGAGCGGCGAGCTCAGGATTTCCAACTGATCCAGTCGAACCAGCTCCTGACGGGGCCGCTCTGCAAACCAGGCCCGGGCCACGGTCATCGGCTCCAGCGCTCCCCCAAACCGTTTGCGGCTCTTCAGCGCCGACTTGGCCACGCCCTTCACGCGGCCGTAATCGCGCGTGAAAAAGCTGACGATTAAGTCAGCCTCATTGACCGGCCAACTGCGCAAGACGACAGCTTCTGAGGTGAGCACGCTCATGCGTCTTTTATCTTCGCACCCGCGCGGTTGTTTAAATAAGTTTTGCTGCGGGAGGCAGCGGATTTTTACCACAGATCAAAGTTACTAACCATTCGAATCATAATAAGTCTCTTTTTTCATTCGTATCTCTGTTACGAATCACTCTGGCAACTGGCTCCGGTCACTCGCGATTGGCGCCCTGTCTGCAATGGAGGAGAAGAATGTTCGAGAGGGATCAGCTGCAATGCAAAAGCGCGCACCGTCCTCGCTGAGAAAGATGCGCCCGTGCGGATGCGCCCAAAAGTCAGCCTAGCGGCCGAAGTGTGCGGCGTTCTTCTCAGTAAAGTGGGCCCATTTTTCCGGCAGGTCGTCCTGGGCAAAAATCGCCGAGACCGGGCAGGCCGGGACACAGGCGCCGCAGTCGATGCATTCGACAGGGTCAATAAACAACTGCTCGCTGGCGGCGAAACCGTCTTCGTCTTTCTTGGGGTGGATGCAATCGACGGGACAGGCGTCCACACAGGCGGTGTCCTTGGTGCCGATACAGGGTTCTGCAATGATGTATGCCATCTCTGATTTCTCCGCGTAAACTTGCTCTCGACGCTGATAGTAGCACACGACCCCGCAGGTTGCCTCACCCTCGCGCCAGCGCGTTTTAGCATGCGGGAGAGGGGAGAATCTCCCCGAGGTTTCGTTTTTCCTTGAGCGAACGAGGAATCAAATCCTGGCCAACAAAACGGACCCGGAGAACCAAGATGCAGGAGAACCTTTATCCGGCAACCGCTGCCCTCGCCGCCCGGTGCCGCGCAAATTCCTGAGGCGTAGGAATAGGCGACAATCCGCGTCCGGCAAACATATCGCTGAAAAGGCCGAGCATCTCGTCGTGGATCAGCCCGTTTGAAGCCAGAATCTCCCGGCTGTCCAGGCGGAAATGCCCACCGGAGAAATCGGTCACGCGCCCGCCCGCCTCTTCAATCAGCAGAATCCCGGCCGCCGTGTCCCAGGGATTCAGGTTGAATTCCCAAAACGCATCCAGACGGCCCGCGGCCACATAAACCAGGTCCAGAGCGGCTGAGCCGGCGCGCCGCACCCCGTGCGAACGCAGCGTGAATTCTTGGTAAAAGTGGATGTTCGGGTTGTCGTGACGCTTGCGGCTGGGGAAACCGGTGGCGACCAGCGCCTCGCCCAGTTCCGGGGTGCGCGACACATGGATTGGCTGGCCGTTCAGCCGGGCGCCGCTGCCCCGTTCGGCGGTAAACAGCTCGTCGCGCATGGGATCATAGATGACCGCAGCTACCAGCGTTCCGTCCTGGCTCGGCCCGGTCGCCCCAGTCTGCCTCTCCAGTCCAGTCTGCTTCTCCGGTCCAGTCCTCTGTTCCAAGCCGAGCGAAACGCAGAACTGCGGAAAGCCGTGAGCAAAGTTGGTGGTCCCGTCCAGCGGGTCAACATACCAGCGAAACTCGCCCTCCAGCCTTTCCCGCGTGCCTTCTTCGCCGTAGATGCCGTGCTCCGGAAAAGCCTCAGCGAGGCGGCCGCGGATCAGCTTTTCGACGGTGCGATCGGCCACCGTGACCAGGTCCACATCGCCCTTGTATTCGGTTTCGACGCCCTGGGCCAGAAATTCGCGCAGCCGCGCACCTGCCTCCAATGCAATCGCCGAGGCCTTAGGGACCCAGATCAGCTCCGGCTCATTCTCTGCCGTCCCGCTCATACATCGGACCCGTTGCCGGCCGCATCTTTCGCGCTCTCGGGCCGCTTGCCGCGCGCACGGCCCGCTTCGGTGATGCTGCGGATCTGATGTTTGTAAATGAATAGATTGGGACGCCCCTCGCGGGTCAGCCGGACCATGGAGTCGTCAAAGTACTCAATCCAGCCGCGCACCGTCTCGCCATCGCGCAGCTTGATGACCACGGCCACCTGGCGATCGCTCAGCGAGCGCAGATACAGAGCCTCCTGGCCGGTTTCTCCCGGTGGCGGCGCTTTGGAGCGATGGCGTGCCGAAAGTGGGGATGTCATATTGACATTTTAGATGCACGGGGGTGGCGAAGGCAGCATGTGGAAGAATAAGTTGCTGGATTACTTCCGGATTGCCGACAATCCCGACCAGTGACTGGCGGAATAGCCGGTTTTGAGCACTATTACGAAGGCGTTGCACAGTAGGCTGGACTCGCCAGTGGCTTTGGCTTTGCACCCATGATCAGCAGCCAGAGCATGAACGCCTGTTCGCCAAAGTGGAATGGGCGCATCCATCCGTGGACGAGCGCCTCGTAGTGTGGCAGTACTATCGACGTAAGACTGTTTATCAGAAAGGCGAAGCAATTTACCATTAGCGCCACCCCTAGGATGCGGGGAAGAAAGCCCGACCGGTACACCAGGAGCCCGAGCGGAAACAGCCAAAGACCCCAAAATATTCCTGCGACATCAAATCCGTTCCGATGCACGTTGAGGAAAAGCATAGCCAGTGCATCGCGTTGAGGCTGGTCAAAAAAGGAGAGGGAATCAGCTCCATGCACCACAACGAGGGCGGCGATTGCGTTCAGCTCATTCAGAAACGCTATCGGGATTGCGACCAGAATCAAGGTCAACATGCAGAAGGCGTTCCGGTGGTTGACCGCCTTGAGCAAGTCATACAGAGCCAGGGCAACAAAGACAAATAGGGCTTCACCGATGAGGTGCGCCGCAATGCCGAGACGAAACAGTGTCTCAGAGGCGGCGATGTTGCGGGCAGTCTCCACGGCATTTCCGTCCACTATCAGCTTGCTGGGAACGTAGAGGAGGCCGAAGATGCCCACGATTGACGCTAGTACGTACAGTGCGCCTGCGAGCCTGCCTGGGTTCTTTGTGAAACTCATAGGTCCTCCCCGGGAGCGTAAGCCTGAGACACGGCGACGGCTGCCAAATGGTTCCAAGGGAAGGATAGTCTCTCGTGGCACACGGCGAGCGGGAGAAGCACAATGCTGCGGACCAGGAACGAGCCATGTGTTCCGGTCTGAATAGGCCTCTGGCCCTTCGTGGATGTATAACCGGCAATCCGAAGTAGCACGGCGAGGAACAACGAACCCCACCCTAGCCGACCACTACGAGCTTCAATGGCAAGACGTCGGCGATCAGTTCTTCGGCGCCGCCGCATCCATGTAGTAACCCGTTTTGTGGCGGATGTTGAAGTCCTGCGTTGCGGCGCGGGGGACAGTAATTACGATGCGGTGAAAGGTTTTTCCCGGTTCCTGATTGTGCGGGTAATAGCCGATCAAGTACTGCGTCCTCAGATCGTCGCTCACCTGGCTAAAAGCCTTGGCCAGCCCCCCTTCGCTCACGTAAAAACTTTTCCCCCCGGTCTGCTCGGCCAGCGTGATCAGCGCATGTTCGCCGCCCAGGTCGCGCCCCGCGCTGGCCTCAATGGGAACGTCGATGATGCTGTAGATCATGACCTCGTTGCGCAGCGCCTGCTCCAGAGCCTCGGCATAGGTGATGCTCTTGGCGGTGTCGCCTCCATCGGAAACCAGCACCAGCACTTTGCGTCCCTCTTTCGGGCCCAGCCGATCCGATCCCAGGGAAATGGCATCGTAGAGCGCCGTGGCGTCTCCGCCGCGCAACTGGCCCAGGCCTCGATCGATCTGGCTTACTTTGTTGGTGAAGGGCGTCAGCACGCTGACCTCTGTCGCAAATTGCAGCAGCGCCATCTGGTCCTGGGCGCGCAGGATCGCATGGGCAAACCGTTTGGCCGCCTCTGCCTCTTCGGCCATGTCCTTATGCACGCTGCCGCTTGTGTCAATGGCCAGTATCAGGTTCAGCGGCAGCTCCGACTGGCGCTCGAATACCGCGACCTGCTGCGCGCGCCCGTCCTCGGTCAGGGCAAAGTCATCGCGCGTAAGTCCGCCCACAATGGCCCCGTTCCGGTCGGTCACATTCACAAAGACACTGACCAGCTTCACGTTCATGTGCAGGGTGATCTCTTGCGCAGCCAGGCTCAAAGCCAAGGCCAGCGGCGCTACGATCAGCAGTCGGATGCCCCAGAGCCTGTCCTGAGCAAGTCGAAGGATCTCGCCTTTGAGACCTGGGATACGCGAAGCCAAAACGCCGCCAAATCTACTTTTCATCCGACGCCTCCGGAGGATCGACGGCCATGCCGGCGGGAAAGGGCTCGCCGGCCGCCCACACGGCGCCATCCACAAAGGTCTCTTTCTTCCAGATGGGCACAGTTTTCTTGAGCGTGTCGATGAGCCAGCGGCAAGCTTCGAACGCCTGCGCGCGATGTGCCGAGGCCACCACGATCAGCACGCTGGTTTCGCCCACCTCGAGCCGGCCCAGCCGGTGGACCAGCGTGACATGCCGCACATCGAAGCGGCTGCGGGCTTCCCCCGCCAGTTCGACCATCTGCTTCTGCGCCATCTGCTCATAAGCCTCGTAGTCGAGGTAGAGCGTCTTGCGTCCGCGCGAATGGTTGCGCACGATGCCGTCAAAGACCACCACGGCGCCGTCTTCCCCGCGCTTGGCGGCGGCGACCAGATTCTCCGCGTCGATCGGTTCGCGAGTGAGCTCAATCACCGCATCGGCGTCCGTTTCGCTTGGGGGCTGTGGCGCGGATGCGGCGCCGCCGGAGACAGGCGGAAGCAGGCCCACTTCATCGTTGTCACGCAGCACGACGGACGC
>PMOF01000314.1:2583-3051 GCA_003162495.1 Acidobacteriaceae bacterium | reverse complement strand
CAAACGCGCGACCTGCGGGAGTATCTTTGACCCGGCTCGGATCCGCAGGGAATTAGCCGACATTCAGAACAAGCTGGCCGATCCGGCGCTGTGGAACGATCCGGCGGCGAGCAAGCCGCTGATGCGCGAACGCAAACGCCTGGAAAAACTGGTCGCGGACGATGAGGAACTGGTGCGCCGCTCGAGCGACATCGAGGCGTATTTCGAACTGGCGCGCGAAGGCGAAGAGGTGCTGGCCGACCTGGAACGCGATATCAAGGCGCTCGGCGCCTTTAACGAGGAGCTGGAAGCGCGGACCATGCTGAATGGCGAGGCCGATCCGCTGAACGCGATTGTGACGGTGCATCCGGGGGCCGGCGGAACGGAAAGCCAGGACTGGGCGGAGATGCTGATGCGCATGTATCTGCGCTGGGCCGAACAGCAGGGATTCAAGACCGAGATGAACGACTACCAGGACGGCGAAGAAGC
>PMOF01000314.1:0-2495 GCA_003162495.1 Acidobacteriaceae bacterium | reverse complement strand
GTGGATTTGAAAGTGGAGGATCTGCGCATCGATACGTACCGCTCCGGCGGCAAGGGCGGGCAGCATGTGAACACCACCGACTCGGCGGTACGCATGACGCATTTGCCCACGGGGATTGTGGTGCAATGCCAGAATGAGCGCTCGCAGCACAAGAATCGCGAGAAGGCGATGAAGATGCTGAGGTCGAGGCTGTATGAATATGAGCTCGAAAAGAAGCGGGCGGTGAGCAAGAAGCTGGAAGACTCAAAGCTGGAGATTAACTTCGGCTCGCAGATTCGGTCGTATGTGCTGCAGCCGTATCGCATTGCCAAGGACCACCGCACCAAGGTGGAAGTGGGCGACGTGGACAAGGTGCTGGATGGCTATCTCGAGCCGTTTTTGCGCGGGTATTTGCTGGCCAAGCGGAGAGGGACGGCTGTAGCTGTCGAGGCGGATGATGATTTGGATGTGTAGAAAGACAAGAAATAGGGACTAGTGAATAGAAAAGCCGCTCGGGTGAGATTTGTGGTTTCCCACCCTTGCGATGAAAAGCCTTCGCAAGGATGGGGCACCCAATTCGGTGCTAGGGTTAGGGCGCGGGGTTGGCGGTTTGGATGGGGATGATGGGAAACGATCCGGCTGTTATCGATGAGATGCTGCGCGCGGCGAAGACCATCGCCGTGGTGGGCATGAGCGACAAGAAGTGGCGAGCCAGCTATAACATCGGCCGCTATCTGGCGGCGAATGGCTATCGCGTGATTCCGGTGAATCCGGCGCTAAGCGAGGTGCTGGGTCTTGCCTGTTATCCGGATCTGGATGCGGCGCAGGCGGCGGCGCGCGAAGAGGCCGGCGCAGACATCGACCTGGTGGATGTGTTTCGAGCTTCGGAATTTGTGCCGGCGATTGTGGACGATGTGATCCGGTTGGGCATTCCTTATTTGTGGCTGCAGGACGATGTGATCAACGAAGAAGCTGTGACGCGCGCGCGTGCGGCAGGGGTCAAGTGCGTGGAGAACGACTGCATCTTCAGGGAACATGCCAAGCGCGCCGATTTGCACGCCCGGCAGTGAAACCGAAAACTTATTGTAACGATCACTGCTTGTAGCGAGTCGAATGATCAGGAGACAGTAGCCCACTGCGATGCGCCTTTACCGTCTGATTTTCGTGTTATTGTTGCTTGCCGCCGGGCTGCGGGCGCGGGCTGCGTCGAGCTCTGCCGATGCATTGCATTTGCATGTGCAACTTGTTTTTCCGCAGGCATCGCTCTATCCGGACGTGAGCAACGATGCCGGTCTTTATTTCAAGCTGGAACCGGGATGGCATGTTTATTGGAAGAACGCGGGCGACTCGGGCGAGCCGCCGCATATTCGCTGGACGCTGCCTGAGGGCGTGACCGCTGGAGCTTTGCAGTTTCCAGCGCCGACCCGCCTGCCGCTTGGGCCGTTGATGGACTTCGGCTATGAAAATGAGGTTCTGTTTCCTTTCAAGCTGGATGTGGCAAAGCAGGTCAAGCCGGGTCCCGTCGTGCTGCATGCCAATGTGGATTGGCTGGTTTGCCGCGAGGTTTGCATTCCGGGCAAGGCGGAGCTGGAAGCACCGCAGAACATTGCGGCGCTCGGTACGGTTCCTTTGCTTCCCGGTGCCGCAGGGGCGGACTCTGCCGATGCGAAACTCTGGCTTCGGTTTTCTGATTTACTGCCCAAGCAGTTTCCCTCAACCGACAAGGTTGCGTTTCAACCCACGCCGATTGGTTTTCGCCTGGGCATAGAAACCGGGCAACGGGAGAACACGGCTGAGTTTTTTCCGGCGGATCAAAACATTCTCGACAATCCAGCTGCGCAGAAAGTGACGGGGACAGCAAAGGGGCTGGTTCTAGACCTCAAGAAAGACTCGAATCTTGCGGCGAATCCTGCTCAATTGGAAGGAGTTTTAGAGCTATCGGGCGGGCGCGCTTATGAAATAACAGCGTTGCCGGGAACGGTGGCGGCCGGCGCGCCCTCCCTGTCCTGGGATGCGCTTTTTCAAGCGACGGGGCTGGCATTCCTGGGCGGCCTGCTGCTGAACCTGATGCCGTGCGTGTTTCCGGTGCTGTTCCTGAAGGGGCTGGCGCTGGTGAACTCCGGCAACAAGGAGCGGCACGAGTTGCGGCGGCATGGGTTCGTGTACGCGCTGGGGATTGTGGTGTCGTTCTGGGCGCTGGTGGGCGTGCTGCTGGGGCTGCGGGCGGCAGGATCGACGCTGGGGTGGGGGTTTCAGTTTCAGTCGCCGGTGTTTCTGGCGCTGATGGCGGGGCTGCTGTTCTTTCTTGGGTTGTCGCTCGCGGGGCAGTTTGAGATTGGGTTGACGCTGACGGGGGCGGGTGGTTCGCTGGCTCAGAAGCAGGGGTACACGGGGAGCTTTTTTACTGGCGTGCTGGCGGTGGTGGTGGCGACGCCGTGCACTGCGCCGCTGATGGGGCCGGCGATCGGGTTTGCGCTGGCGCAATCCGCCGCGGTCAGCTTTGCGGTGTTTACGGC
>PMOF01000249.1:3256-5427 GCA_003162495.1 Acidobacteriaceae bacterium | reverse complement strand
CCCATTCGGCCGCATCGGCGGAGTAGGCACAGGCCTTGGCGAGATCGTTGACCGAGGTGCGAAATCCATCCATGGTAAGGGACACCAGTTTACCCCAATGCAGAGGTAGTGGTTATTTGTTTGCAAATTCAAACAGCCCTGTCGCGACCCTCGCGGTGGCAGCCGTTTTTCTGCCTATGCTAGTATCCCCGCAAGCGCTCGCAAGTCGATCCTGAGGAGCCCCGCATGGAAACCAATCTCCGCCCGCTCACCCTCGGCGAAATCCTCGACCGCACTGCCCAGCTTTACCGGTCCAATTTTTGGCTCTTTGCGGGCATTTTTTCTGTGTATTCAGGAGTTGCGCTGGGGCTGAACCTGGGTTTGATCGGACTGGGGGAAGTGCTGAAAGCCATGCACAAAGCCCAGCAGTGGAGATCGCTCGTCTGGATCTTCACCGGAATCGAAATGCTGGTCTTGTTCCTACTGGTGGGCGCGGCCGTGGCCGCCATCAGCCGCGCGGTGGCCTGGCTGCACCTGGACGAATCGGCTACCATTCGCGGCGCATACCGGAGCATCCTGCCCCAACTCAAGCGGTATTTGTGGTTGATGACCATTACCGCCTTTTTCGTTTGGACGCCCATGGCGATTCTCTATGCAGCCTACTTCGCGGTCATGGCCGTCAATGTGAAGGGCTTCGGGACCCCAGCCGGGATCGCCAGCACGCAGGCTGCAGCGAGCGACCCGCACAGGCTCATGATCGTCGGACTGGCGTCGGGCGCATTTTTCCTGCTCCTTTTTCCGGTCGGCATGTATACCGTCTTTATGAGCCTCCGCTACGCATTGGCTCTTCCCGCCTGCGTGGTTGAAAACGTGAAGGCGTGGCCGGCCATCCGGCGCAGCATTGAATTGAGCAAGGGATCGCGAGGGCGCATCTTCGTTCTCTGGCTGCTGATCGCCGCCATCAAAATCGGGCTGGTCCTGTTCACCCAGCTCTTCATTCTTGTGGCTGCCGTCAAGCGCCACGGCGACCTGGGACCGGGATTGACCGCTGTTTCGCAGGTGATCGCGTTCTTTACCAACACCTTTCTGGGGCCGATCTACGCCACTGGAATTACGCTCTTCTACTATGACCAGCGCGTCCGCAAGGAAGGCTACGACATTGAATGGATGATGCAGGCCGCCGGCATGACGGCGCCTGTGCAGCCGGCAGCCGAGCCAGCTCCGTCTCCCGATGTGCCTTCCGGCACGCCGCCTGAACCGCAATACCCTGGAAGCGGGCATGAATGAGCCCCAGCGCCGCGACCCTTTCTACTATCATCAGCGCATACGGCATGAAGGATATGACATCGAGATGCTGACGGCCGCCGCTGGAATGAATGCACGCGTGACTCTGCCCGGCAAACACCGCGCAGCAGCGCCCGGTGTGGAGGGGGTCCAGTCGTGACGCCCCGGTCAGTCCTTACAGGCGTTGCTCTTGCCGCGCTGCTGGCCGCGCCGCAGGCTCATACTGACGCTCCCGTTCCCGCAGATCAACCTGCCGGCCACTGGCATGAGGCGTCGCTCGGCGAGTACCGTGCGCATCTGCTGGCCCTGACTGTAGTGGTAGAGGCCTGCGCCAAGGCGCGCGACATGAAAACCTGTGACCCGGCACTGGTTGGGGCCGACGATCGTGTTCCCCTCGCCGAAACCGCGAATGCCGAGCGGCGCCTGGTGCGCTACGGGTGGCTGCGCGTGCTGCTCTCGAAAGCGCAGGACAAAGACGCCCCGGATAAAGAAAAAAGCAAGCCCAAGGTCGCACCCATCTCCGGCACAAACGGACTCCCGCACGCGCAAAACGTGCCGCCGCCGCCGCGCACCACCAGCGAGCTGTTGCAGGACGCCGAGACGCGCCTGGCCCATGACCTGGCCCAGGCCGATGCCAGCGCTGCGCCCGCGCCGGGCCACAACCAGGAACGCGAAGCAATGACGCAGGTTCTCTCCGACCGCGAATTCCGCAACCTGGAGGCCCCTTCGGCCCGCGATTCCATGCTGGAAAAATTTGGCAACTGGCTTAACGGGCTTTTTGAAGCCGCCGCACAATTCGGCTCCCGCTCGGCATGGATCGGCCGCGCGCTGGTAGGTGGATTCATTCTGTCCGTTTGCGTGGGCCTGGTGTGGGGCCTGCTGCAGCTTGAGCGCCGCTGGCGCATCCG
>PMOF01000249.1:0-3189 GCA_003162495.1 Acidobacteriaceae bacterium | reverse complement strand
TCTCGAATCCCGCCGGCTGTGGCCTGCCGACCGCGCCCGCACACCCCGCGAATATCTTGCGTTGGTAGCCCCGGAAGACCCGCGCAAGGCCGGTCTGGCCACGCTGACCGGCAGCTTTGAACGCATCTGGTACGGCGGCCGGCCAGCCGGGGAGATCGACTACCAGCGCGCCGATCGACTGGCCGCGGACCTCATCTCGGGAAGCGGCAACTCAGGAAGCGCAGCTTCCAGGGGCGGTGGGGCATGAAATTTCTTTCTTCTCTCGACGCCCAGGACCGCAAGCTCCTGCTCTGGTGCATGGGCATCGGATTGTCGCTGGCGGTCGTAACCGGCTTCCTGCTGCCGGGCGCCAACAGCAACGACAATCCGCTGCCCTCGACCTATCTTTCCGGTCAGCACGGCGCGCGCGCCGCCTATGAGACCCTGCTCCGTTCCAATTATCAAATTGAGCACTGGGAACGCCCTCTCAGCGAGCTGGCCTCGACCTCGGGTCCAGATACCGTGGTCATCTTCGCTCAGCCGTTCACGCGCGAAGGGGAGGACATCAAAGCGGTGCGCACGATTCTGGAGCGCGGCGGTCGCGTGCTCTCCACCGGCTTCTGGGGTGGCTACATTCTGCCCGGCGAGGCCAGCGGCACACCCGAGGAATTCGACTTTGCCGCCTGTCAGCTCTCGCCCGAAGGCCTCGACCCGCTGGCCGGCTCCGGCGAAGTGTGGATGGTTCCTGGAGCCACCTGGCAAGTGGGCAACCCTGCGCATCGCGTGGAATACGGCTGCGCCGGGCAGCCGGCCGTAGTGGAGTATGACTGGCTCAAAGGCCATGCGGTGTGGTGGGCAAGCTCCACGCCGCTGGAGAACGGATCGCTGGCACGCGCCCACAATCTCGACTTGCTGCTCAACTCGATCGGACCGCGCCAGGGCCATCATTTCTTTTGGGACGAGTCGCTGCACGGGGAAATTCGTTCCACCTGGAGCTACGCCGCGGGGCCGGCGCTCACCCTTCTTGAAGTCGGTCTGCCTCTGCTGGGCCTTCTGGTGGTGTTCAGCTTCAGCCGCCGCAGCGGTCCGGTGCGCGATCTTCCCGCCCCGGCTCGCGCCACGCCCATCGAGTTTCTTGACGCGCTCGGCTCGCTCTATCGCAACGCCGGAGCCGCATCTACGGCCGTCGCCATTGCCTGGGAGCGGTTTCGCCGCCAGGCCTTGCGGCAGTGCGGCCTGCGAGCCAGCAAGATGAGTTCGGCGGATTTGGCCGCCGTCATTCGCCGCAGATATTCTGGAGCGGACGCCGCCCTGAAAACCGACCTGGCCGCCTGCGAAGAAGCAGCCTGGGGCGAGACGATCAGCCCCCGCGAGGCGCTTAGATTGATCCAGACTCTCTATGCGCACCAGGAAAAGCTCCGTGCCGCGGCCCGGTCCGGCATTCACACTCCGAAGCTGGAAGATATTCATTCCCATCAGCAGGAAAGGGCTTCATGAGCCACGAATCGATAGAAGACGCGAATCAACAACCGGGCTCCGCATCCGGCGCACGTACCAGCCCAGCCCAGCAGCCGCTGCAGGCAACCAGCCAGCTGATCGCTCACGCGCGCGTGGAACTGGGCCGCGTGATCGCCGGGCAGGGAGGGCCGATCGAGGAGGTGCTTATCGCCGTTCTCTGCCAGGGCCACGCCTTGCTCGAGGGCGTCCCCGGCATTGCCAAGACGCTGATCGTGAAGGCCCTGGGCCGGCTGCTGGGGCTGGGCTTCCAGCGCGTGCAAGCCACGCCCGACCTGATGCCGGCCGACATTCTGGGAACGACCATTTTGCGCGCTGGTACTGAGAGCTTCAGCTTCCATGCTGGTCCGGTGTTCACCGACCTGTTGCTGGTGGACGAGATCAACCGCATGCCGCCCCGCACCCAGGCCGCGCTCCTTGAATGCATGGAAGAACGCCAGGTGACCACCGACGGCGTGCGCCGGCCTTTGCCCGCCTGGTTTACCGTCTTCGCGACCCAGAATCCGGTCGATTTCGAAGGAACCTACCCTTTGCCTGAGGCGCAGTTGGACCGGTTTCTGATGAAGATTCGCGTCGCCTATCCCACCGAGCGGGAGGAACTGCAAATCCTTGAGCGGCACCACGGAGGGTCGGGCGCTGGGCTGCTCGAAGATGCGTCCATCACCCCCATTCCAGCCGATCTACTGGCGCGCGCTCGTTCTGAAGTCCGCTCGATCCGCATCGAGCCGGAGCTGTATACCTACATTCTTTCGCTGGCGCGGCGCACTCGCGAGTGGCCCACGCTCTTGCTGGGCGCCAGCCCTCGCGCCGCCCTGAGCATCATGCGCGTGGCTCAGGCCGCGGCGGCGTTCGATGGCCGCGATTATCTGGTTCCCGATGACGTGAAGCGCGCCGTGCAACCCGTTCTACGCCACCGCATGATGCTCAAGCCGGAGGCAGAACTGGAGGGTTTCGACGCCGACCGCGTGCTGGCCGACGTAATCGCCGCCGTGCCGGTGCCAAGGCAATGATCTCACCATCCCTCCATCCCGAGCCGGTCCGCGCCGCCTGCCAGCCACGCCGCCGCTGGGGCTTTGGTCTCACGCCCAGATCCATCGCGCTGCTGCTGGTCGGCTTTATCTGGCTGGTTCCCGGCCTTTGGAATGGACGGCTGGCCTTTGCGATGCCAGCCTGGGAAGTGCTGGTGCTGCTTTGCGCGACGCTCGATGGCATGCGCCTGCCGGCAGCCGGCAAGCTGATGGCCGAGCGCTCCTGGTCCAACGCTCCGGCCCTCGATAGCGAAACCGAGATCGAATTGACGATTGAGAACCACGGCAACATGATCGTCGAGTGCCGCCTGCTCGACGATCTGCCGCCCGCATTGGTGGCCCATCCGGCCACGCACCGGCTCACCGCATTTCCGCGCGTACCCGCCAGCCTGCGTTATCGCGTCGAGCCCCAGGAGCGCGGCGACTGCCAGACCGGATGGCTCTACATGCGCTACCGTTCGCCGCTAGGGCTGCTCGAGCGCTGGGCCAAAGCGCCACTCACGCAAACCGTGCGCGTCTACCCCGCCCTGCGCACCGGCGAGGAACAGCAGATATTCCTGGCCCGCAGCCGGCAGATCGACTTGCAATTGCGGCGGGCGCAGCAGCGCGGTCTCGGCCGCGACTTCGAAAGCCTGCGAGAATACAGCGAAGGCGACGACCTGCGCGA
>PMOF01000035.1:868-3548 GCA_003162495.1 Acidobacteriaceae bacterium | reverse complement strand
ATCGAGCACGCGGTCGCCGTATTCGACGAGAAGGTATTTATCGCCGTCGGCTCTATATAGAGTGGCAGGTTTCCGCGAGTTCACACTCTTGAGAATCGCCGGTTCTAACTCGCCTGATGCAGGGAGCGCCGGGAGCGGTTGTTGAAGAGTCTCGATCGCAATATTCGTCTCGGATTCGAGCTCTTCGGCCTGCGTGAGGGTAAGGCGCCGGAATCGCACCGTGTCTCCGGCTTTGAGCTGGCCGAGCTTCCAGCGTTCGGCCTCGACGGTCACAGCAGGGCAAACGAATCCTCCCAGGCTGGGTCCGTCGGGACCGAGAAGAATAGGCATATCGCCGGTGAAATCGATGGAGCCGACGGCATAGGCGTTGTCGTGAATGTTTGACGGATGCAGCCCTGCTTCGCCTCCATCCTTGCGCGCCCACTGCGGCTTGGGCCCCACCAGGCGCACTCCGGTGCGGTCCGACTGGTAGTGGACCCGCCACTCAGTGCTGAACAACATCTCAATATCTTCAGATGTGAAGAACTCGGGCGCCGCATGCGGACCATAGAGAACGCCAATCTCCCAATTGCGCTCGTACGTGGGAGTAAGCGACGGGTGCAGCGCGAGCTGCTGCGGCGTTTCGGGCGCTGGAAGCAGATGAATCACATCGCCCGCGCGCAAGGCGCGACCTCCGTGGCCGCCGAACTTGCCCAGCATGAACGTGCCGCGACTGCCAAGGAAGTGCGGAACGTCGATACCGCCGGCGATGGCGAGATAAGTCCGTGTGCCAGCGCCGCGCACAGCGCCAAAGTGAAGCGTGCTTCCCGCCGCAACCCGAACGCTCTGCCACAAAGGGAGCGCAACGCTGTCGAGCTTGGCAGCCATGTCTGCGCCGGTGATCGCGACGATACAGTCGGAGTCAAAGCGCAGCCGCGCACCCATCGTCGTCATCTCCAGAGCAGCCGCGTCGGATGCGTTGCCCACCAGGCGGTTGGCCAGCCGAAACGCCAGTGTGTCCATGGGCCCCGAAGGTGGCACGCCCACATGCCAGTAACCCAGCCGTCCCGGAAAATCCTGAATGGTCGTCTGTGTTCCGCCTTCGAGCACTTCGAAGGCTTGCCTGCTCACTGCGAAGCTTCCCAGGAACGCTGTAGTAGCGGCCCCGGAGACAAACGTCTTTGCAGTGGCTACTGCGCGAAGATAGCGTAGATTGGTTTCCGTTCCATCGATGGTGCATTGCGCCAGTGCATTTTGCAATCGAGTAACCGTTTCGGCACGGTCGGTTCCGGTCACAATGATCTTGGCAATCATGGGATCGTAAAACGGAGTGACTTCGGTCCCGCTCTCCACCCATGTCTCCACGCGAGCAATCTCAGCCGGAGGAAAGATGACTTGCGAAAGCCTGCCGGGCGCGGGTTGAAAGTTCTTTGCAGGATCTTCGCAGTAGATGCGCGCTTCAATGGAACAGCCGTGTGGTTGACGCGCAAGGCTCTCAAGAGGCGGCAACTCGCCCGCGGCCTCCTGAATCATCATCTCCACCAGGTCCAGCCCGGTTACCTGCTCGGTGACACCATGCTCCACCTGCAGGCGGGTGTTTACCTCAAGAAAGAAGTACTCCCGCGTTTCCATGTCGTAGAGAAACTCAACTGTTCCAGCCGACGCATAGTTGACGGCTTTTCCCAGTAGCATGGCCGAATCCTGGATTGCCGACATGGTAGCCCCATCCAGGCCCGGAACCGGCGTCTCCTCGATCACCTTTTGGTGGCGACGCTGCGCGGAGCAGTCGCGCAGCCCGAGAACGAGAATCCCACCCTTGCCGTCGCCGAAGATCTGCACCTCAACATGCTTGGCCCGCGTTACAAATCGTTCGAGATAAACACTGCCGTCGCTGAAGCTGTTGCGGCTCAACCGCACCACCGATTCGTAGACCGCGCGCAACTCGTCCGGCGATCCACACACGCGCATGCCAATGCCACCGCCCCCCGCCGAGCTCTTGAGCATCACTGGATACCGCAATTGCTGAGCCCGGTCAAGCGCTTCGTTCAGATCCTTCAGAACGCCTGTTCCCGGCAGCAGCGGGACTCCACACTTTTCTGCCAGCGCACGCGCCGTATGCTTGAGCGCAAAGGCCTCGATCTGTTCCACGCGCGGGCCGATGAAGACAATCCCGCGCCGCGTGCACTCGCGAGCGAATTCCACGTTCTCACTGAGAAAACCGTAGCCGGGATGGATCGCCTGTGCGCCCGTCTGCACGGCGGCAGCCAGGATGCGGTCAATGGAGAGGTAGCTTTGGGAGGCGGGCGACGGGCCCAGAAAAACAGCTTCATCGGCATCCCGCACCGGACGTGCGTCGCGGTCCGCCTCCGAATACACGCTCACCGAGGCAATGCCCATCTTCCTCAATGTTCGTAGAATGCGGCTGGCAATCGCGCCCCGGTTGGCGACTAGAACCTTACAGAACATTCGTATCCCAAATCAGAATCTGCACCGGGGTCGGATTGTACCCATTGCATGGATTGTTCAACTGCGGGCAGTTGCTGACGACCATCAGCACATCCATATCGGCGCGCAACTCCACGTACTTCCCTGCATCGGAGACGCCGTCTTCAAAGGTCAAACCGCCCTCGGGCGTCACCGGAACGTTCATAAAAAAGTTGATGTTACTGGCGATGTCGCGCTTCTCCAGTCCGCGTCCCCA
>PMOF01000035.1:0-796 GCA_003162495.1 Acidobacteriaceae bacterium | reverse complement strand
TGGCGAATCGTGTCCTGCGCGCTGTAACGATCCGCATAGTCGTGGGCGTTGTAAAAGAGCGTATCCACCGCCTGGTTGCCCTCAAGATCGACGATGCGCACAACCTGGCCCTTCCAGATTTCAAAAAGAAAAGGGTCCCCGGCTTCGATCACGAAGCTGTGAATAGCGTCTTCGGGCAACAATTGGCTGGATTGCAAAATTGAAGTAGCCACTTTTCAGTCCTCGCCGCAAAAAGCTAAAGGAAAAATAACTCAGTCAGAAGAAAACCGCGAGTGTTCTCGCTACAATGCATCCGGCATGGATCGTCGGTGCGCGGCGGCGAAACCCTGGAGATGCTCAGTTCCACCGGGCGCGGCGCGTAATCGCTGCCGGGCGCCAGCGGATGTTGACAGGTATTCAGCAGCACAAGCACGTTCATTTCCGCGCGCAATTCCACGTAGCTTCCCGGCAGCGAGTTTTTGGCGTTATAGTGCAGATCGCCCGCCCCGTCTACCGTCACCTTGCTGAAAAAATTCACCGTAGCGTGCAGGTCCCGCGCGCCCATTCCATACTTGCCAAGCTCCACCAGGAATCCGTCGCGGGCGTTCTGATGCCATTCGTTGCGGACCTGCTGATAACTTGCCTTGCCATACTTCTGCTCCACCTGCGTGTTATTTGAGAATCCACACAACGGATCGTGCCAGCCCACCGTGTCCTCGGTAATTGAACACAGAATCCGCCCCATGTCGGAGTAGAGCACGTGCCCCTTGGTAAGCCGCGCGGTGTGTTGCGCTTTCAGCGTGTCCGGCAGGTTGAA
>PMOF01000180.1:4842-7151 GCA_003162495.1 Acidobacteriaceae bacterium | reverse complement strand
CATCTCCGTGGTCAAATTCAGCATCATCGCCTCATCCACAAGGAACCACTCCGAACCGTCGCCGATTCTGAAAATGCCGGGCCGCAGTTGCACGAACTCCATCCCAATCCGCGAGCCCAACCTGCAGAACAGCATTCCGCCTGGCTTCAGCACGCGCCACAGTTCGGCCAGCATGGATCGGAAGTGGCGCTCATCGCGCGCAAAGTGAAGCACCGCATTGCACAGCACCACATCCGCAATCCCATTGGGAAACGGCATGCGCTCGATCGCGCCCACTTGAAAATTCTCCTCGGGCAATCCCGTCCCGAGCGACGCAGACAGTTGGCGCACGTGCTCCACGCCTTCGGCATCCTCGTCGAGCACAAACACTTCGCACCCCTCGCGCAGTAGGTGCACCAGGTTGCGCCCGTAACCGCATCCAGCGTCCAGCACGCACATGCCGGCCGCAATATTCCCGCGCAGAATCTGATCGAAGATGTAGATATCGATCTGGCCAAACTGCTCCTGAATGCTGATCGCCACGCTGCTCCATCCTTGTCATTGGCCCTGCAACATCAGGCCCACTGCAGCGTATGCACGGAGTCAGCCGGCAGATCGACTTCGAGGGCGTTCGTCCCCAGCACCAGTTGCACCCGCTTCTCCGCGCCGCGATTGGCAAGCACCACAACGAAGCTGCCATCCGGATTGCGGAAGCCTGCGTGCGTCACCGCCGCTGTGTTGGCCGCATCCGCGCCCACTCCGTTCGTGGCAATCACTCTGGCTCCGCGCCGCACATGCTTCGAGTAGTGCGCAAAGGCCCAGTACTGTCCGCTGCGCGTAATCTTGTGGGTCGCATTGTCGATCGTGATCGTGCCGCCGCAGGAAAAGGGCCCGATATTCGGCTTGCCCTTTTCGTCGAGCGCAATGTTCCACGCGGTAATCGACCGCGCCCAGTTCTGGAAGATGCCGTTGAAAGTCTCCGCCCATTGCGTAAAGTCGGTCTGGTAATCGGGAGCCGTGTAGTCCGGTCCGCCCTCGGTCCAGTACGCATTCTTGTGCGGGAACGCATCATGCACGCGGGTGATTGCCGAGACGTCTCCCGCGTAGCCGTGCCAGGCAATGCCGTCGATAAATTCATGCGCATCCGGATCGCTCAACTCGGCAACAGCCCGGCCCCACAGATTGTAGTTGTGATCAAGCACCCAGATCTTCGTGGGACTGCCCGCCTTGCGCAACAGTGGTCCCAAGTACGACTTCACAAACTCAATCTCATACTCCTGCCCCCACAGGCAGGCGGGCATGCGGCCATCCTGGTCCGCGTCCACCTCATTCTGCACGGTGACGGCATCGATGGGCACACCCTCAGCCTTATAAGCCTCAAGGAACTTGAGAAAGTAGCGCGCATACGGCTCATAGCTGTGCTTGCGCATGGCCCCGCCAAGCATCGAGCCGCCCGATTTCATCCACCCCGGCGGACTCCATGGCGATGAGAAAAGAAACAGCTCCGGATTCACCTTGCGCGCATCGCGGAGCACGGGCAAAATGTAGGCCTTGTCATGATCGATTGAAAATTTCTTCAGCTCAGGGTCAGGCTGATCGCTCTCGTCGAAGGTGTAGGCGGTGCGCGAATAGTCGCTCGAACCAATACAGGTGCGGCACACGTTGAGAGCCATCTCGCCCGGAGCGAAAAGATCGTGCATCACGTCGTGACGCTCACTCTCTTTGAGCTGGCTCAGCACATAACAGGTCGCGTCGGTCATGGCCCCGCCAAAGCCCAGAACCTGCTGTTTGGCCATCCCCGGATCGAGAACGATGGCGTCGGCTGCAACTTCGGTCGCGGGTTTCCATGCAAGCGGTTCGGCCTGCACATAGCGCCGGTCGCGAAACGTGGCCCATACCCGAACCGGCCCTTGAGTGGACGCCTCGCTGGCCCATGCGGGAAAGCGCCGGGAAACGGCCAATGCGGCAGCGGTAACCGATGCTGCCTTCAAGAATCTTCTGCGTGAACCGTGCTTCATACAAGCTCCTGAAAAATCCGATCTTGTTTGCGGCAAAAATCATAGCAGCCGCCGAGCCCTGGTTTATTGCGCGCTATCTTTTTTCGTCGTCTCCAGCGCCGCAAGGATTTGCGGTGCCAGTTGGCTCACGTTGCCGGCGCCGAGGGTCAGGATCAGGTCGCCTTCGCGCGCTTCATTCACAATGGCGGCAACCGCGGCCGCAAACTCCGGTGCGTAGTGAACGCTGGGTCCCGGCATGTGGCTGGACTGCTTGATCTGCTCCACCAGTCGCTCTGCCGTCACACCGGGGATGGGTTCTTCGCTGGCTGCATA
>PMOF01000180.1:0-4797 GCA_003162495.1 Acidobacteriaceae bacterium | reverse complement strand
CGCGCGGCGGCCAATGTGGCGCGAATCTCGGTGGGATGGTGGCCATAATCGTCCACCACGGTCACGCCGCGCGCCTGGCCACGCTGCTGAAAGCGCCGATCGACGCCGCGAAAGCGGTTGAGCCCCTCGGCAATTTTGTCCGGAGCAATCTCAAGCTGGCAGGCAATGGCCACCGCGGCTGTGGCGTTGAGCACATTGTGGCGTCCGGGAACATGCAGCTCAAATGGCCCCAGCGGACCCTCGGCTGTGTTCACGAGGAATCTGGCGAAGCGTCCCTCAATGGCGGCGAGAAATTCCAGCCGGAAATCGGCATCCTTGGAGACTCCATAAGTAAAGATCCGGCGGCGGGCNNAGAAAGGCGCGCTCCACGTCTTCCATGTCGCGGTAGCAATCCATGTGCTCGCGGTCGAGGTTGGTAACTACTGCCAGAATCGGCGAAAGCTTGAGAAACGATCGGTCGCTTTCGTCGGCCTCGGCGACTAAATACTGTGTAGTCCCTAGCCGCGCATTTGACCCCAGAGCATCCACGCGGCCGCCTACAACAACGGTGGGGTCAAGGCCACCGGCAAATAAAACGCTCGAAACCATGGAAGTCGTGGTGGTTTTGCCGTGCATGCCGGCGATGGCGATGCCGTATTTCAGGCGCATCAACTCGGCCAGCATCTCTGCGCGCTGGATGACGGGAATCTTTCGGGCATGCGCCTCCAGCACTTCAGCATTCATGGCGCCGACCGCCGAACTGGTCACTACGACAGTTGCGCCTGTGACGTGCGCGGCGTCGTGACCCTCATAGATGGTTGCGCCCAGTTGGGCCAACCGGTCGGTCACCGAACCACGGCGCAGATCGGAGCCTGAGACCTTCATGCCCAGGCTGAGAAGTATTTCGGCAATGCCGCTCATGCCGATGCCGCCGATTCCGATGAAGTGCGCGTGCTGCGAAGTGGTGAACATGGGAGACGAAAGTCAAGGGTACCATTCGCGCTGTATCCGGGCTGTAAAAGGGCGTACTCTCAACCTTATTCTGAAAGCGAGTCACCCATGATTCCGATTGCCAACCGTAATCCACTGAATATGCGTGGCTTAGGCGTTCCGTAGTCGCGCCTGACTGAGACACGGCAGCCAGCACGCCTCCACTAGTTCGAAGCCGGGCTGGCGGCGATCCGCGAGCGCCCCATAAAACGCTTGATTAATGGACGATAAGCAGAACTTTTACTTGATCGAATCTTAAAAAGGACCGCAACTTTTGTGGGGAAACGCTGTTCTAATAGTCAGAAGCCGGACGGGCGAGGAAAACCCGAAAGCCGGCAGGTGCTGACGGCGGAGGTCAACTCCGAAGCTCAAGGTCCGATTTGGCAGGACGGGGCAGCACTAAGGAGAATGTCATGCGGAAAATGCACCTTGTTCTGTTAGCAATGATTTTAGCTTTGCCGTTCGCGGCAACTGCAAACGCTCAAGTGGGTGTTGGTGTCGGGGTCGGTCCCGACGTAGCTGCCGCTCCGGTTGACTACGGTCCCCCGGTTTGCGATTGGGGCTACTACTCTTACTACCCTTATGCCTGCGCCCCTTACGGCTATTACGGGCCAGCGTGGTTTAACGGCGGCATCTTCCTCGGCGTCGGGCCGTGGTACGGCTGGGGCTGGGGTCGCGGATACGGATACGGTCGTGGCGGATTTGGCCGTGGCGGATACGGATACGGCCGTGGCGGGTACGGCGGTTACGGACGCGGCGGATTTGCGGCTCGCGGAGCATACGGCGGCGGAGCGCGCGGATATGCAGGCGGAGCGGCTCGCGGTTACGCAGGCGGTGCCCGCAGCGGATTTAGCGGCGGCGGCGCAGCCCGTGGCGGATTCAGCGGTGGCGGTGGCGCACGCGGCGGATTCAGCGGCGGTGGCGGCCATGGTGGCGGCTTCGGCGGCGGCGGACATGGCGGCGGCGGCGGCGGACACCGGTAACTCCTAGACGGATTGCAATCGAAATAAAGGCCCGTCTGCTTCGGCAGACGGGCTTTTTGTTGAGCCGATCATCGGTCACGATCGTGTTCTGTGTCAGGGCACGACTTCACACGCTGCGAAAAGACTCGATTACCGACGTGTTCTGTGTCAGGGCACGACTTTAGTCGTGCCGCAAACGCTGCAAAATCATCGTGGGCTTGAGCCGCTGAGGAATGCTTCAAGGGCATTTCGCTTGAAAATCACCCTTTTCCCGCATCCTGCTCAGCCATTGGCCGCGAGGGCCGCAAGGCGGTCGGCAATGCGCGCAGCCGCATCGGGATGAGCCTGAGTCCGGGCGGCGGCGGACATTGCGGCAAGCCGTTCCGGTGCAGTCAGCAGACCGGTAAGCGCATCGAGCAGTTTGCCGGGAACTTCCGCCTCAGTCAGCATCGCGGCTGCGCCTGCCTGCACCATGACCTCTGCATTGCGCTTCTGATGGTCGTCGGCAGCGGCGGCAAAGGGAACCAGCAGCGCCGGCTTGCCGGCCGCAGCCAGCTCCGCCACCGTGGAAGCCCCGCTGCGCGCCATCACCAGATGCGCCCTGGCAAAGCACTGCGGCATGTCGTCGAGAAAGGGCCGGATCTCGATGCGATCGGCCCACCGCTTCGGGTCGGTGCCGTTCTCGACGTAGGCCGCATTTGTCTGGTCCACATGGCGCGCGCCGCACTGATGAAGAACGGTCAGTCCCGGAACCGCATCCAGCAGCGCCGCAATCACCCTTGGCAGATTGACGTTGAAGATGCGCGCACCCTGCGAACCGCCAAAGACCAGCAGGTGAGGCGCGGTGTCCGGCGGCGGCTGCAGTGCAAAGAACTCCGGGCGCACAGGAATTCCGGTGACCTCGCAGTTGCGGAACCACCGTGCCGCCGCCGGAAAGTTGACCGCCGCGGCCTGCACTCGTTTACCCACCAGGCGATTGGCCAACCCCGGAATGGCATTGGGCTCGAAGGCCATTGAGGGCACTTTGAGGCTCAGCGCCGCCGCCATGGCCGGACCGGATGCGTATCCGCCCACTCCAAAGACGACGCTGGGTTTGAACTCGCGAATCAGCCGCCTGCACGCGAAGATGCTGCGCGGCAGATCTGCAAGAGTGCGCAAACGCGTGAGCAGCGAAACATTCTTGAGCGGACCCACATCGATCAGGCGCAGGCTGAATCCGGCCTCGGGCACCAGCCGCACTTCCATGCCACGCGCGGTGCCGACAAACATCACCTCGGCTGCATGGCGCGCAACCAGCTCGCGAGCCACGGCCAGCGCCGGAATGATGTGGCCGCCGGTCCCGCCCCCGGCGATGAGTACGCGCAGATCCGCCAAATCGCCCTTCAATCAGCCTTCTTGGTAATGTTCAGCAGAATGCCGATGCTGCACAGCGTGAAGAAAAGCGAAGTACCGCCGGAAGAGATCAGGGGCAGCGGAATGCCCTTGGTGGGCACCAGGGACAGCACCACGCTGATGTTGAAGAAAGCCTGCAGCAGAATGGTGGTGGTGATGCCGAATGCGACCAGCCTTGCAAACGGATCGGTGGAACGAAATGCCGCTCGCAATCCGCGAACGCCCAGCAACACGAAGAGCAGCACGATGAGAATCGCGCCCATGAATCCAAGCTCCTCGGCAATGTTCGCGAAGATGAAGTCCGTCGACGCCTCGGGCAGGTAAAAGAGCTTCTGCATGCCCTCCATGTAGCCGCGGCCGGTAAGGCCGCCGGTGCCCACGGCGATCAGCGACTGGTTAATGTGGAAGCCCGCGCCTTGCGGATCGGAGTCCGGGTTGAGGAACACCAGCATGCGCTGGCGGCGCCACGCAACCATGAATAGCAGCGCGGCCAGACCCGGGAGCATGGCGCACAAGCCGCCGATCAGGTAGCGCCATTCCATGCCCGCTAGGATCAGCATCATCCCGGTCACCCCGACCAGAACCAGCGCGGTACCCAGGTCAGGCTGCTTGACGATCAGCAGAATAAAAACCACGGGGATGATGGCCGCGCGCAGCAAGGTGTGCTTCCAGTCGCGCATGGCGTCGAGCCGTGTATGCAGAAACCAGGCCAGAAACAGCACCACCACCGGCTTGGCAATCTCAGAGGGCTGAAAAGTAAAGTGGCCGCCAAAGCGTATCCAGCGATGAGTGTTGTGCGAGTCAGGGAAAAAGAACACCATCACCAGCAGCAGCGTGGTGACGCAAAGCGCGGTATAGATAAACTTCGGCGATTTGTAGACGCTGAAGTCTACGTGCATCAGGACCAGCATAGCCAGCACACCGGCCAGCGCCCATCCGGCCTGCCTGCCAACATCGGCAAATTCGGAGTGATAACGCTCTTGCGCCACGACAGCCGAGGCGGAAAAGACCATGGCCAGCCCGGCCACCACCAGCAGCAGGGTGGTGAAGAACATCCACTTATCGACCCCTACGCGTTTTGCCATACCTTCCATCCCCGCCGTTCGTTGACGAGTTCTTTGAAGATGCGTCCGCGATGCTCGTAATTTTCAAATTGGTCAAAGCTTGAGCAGGCCGGGGCCAGCAGCACCACCTCGCCGGGTCGGGCAGCATTAGCTGCCGCGGTCACCGCATTGTCCAGCGTCTCGCAGGAATGGATGGAGACCACGCCGCGCAGTTCAGACTCGATTTTGTCTGCCGCCGTGCCGATGGTGTAGATCGCGCGCACCCGCGCATGCAGCAGTTCGCCCAGTTGCGTGTAGTCGGAGCCTTTGTCCTTGCCGCCCAGGATGAGATGAACGCCCGAGGAAAAAGCCGCCACCGCCTTGGCGGTTGCGTCTACGTTGGTGGCTTTCGAGTCGTTGTAATACTCCAC
>PMOF01000047.1:10923-14748 GCA_003162495.1 Acidobacteriaceae bacterium | reverse complement strand
CGCAAAACGCGCTTGTTCACTCCCGGCCCTACGCCGCTGTTGCCGGCCGCCCAGTTTGCCATGGCGGCAGCCGATATGCACCACCGCACCCCGGAATTTCGCGCCCTCTTTTTGCGGGTGCTGGCGCAGTTGAAGGTCTTTGTCGGCACCCGGAACGACGTGCTGCTGCTCTCATCCTCGGGAACGGGGGCGATGGAGGCTTCGGTTTCGAATCTGACCTCGCCGGGCGACCGCGTTCTGGTGCTTTCGGCGGGCAAGTTTGGCGAGCGCTGGGTGGGGTTGGCCAAGGCCTTCGGCTGCGAGGTCGATGTAGTGAGCGCGCCGTACGGCGAAACGTTTGACCTGGAGGCGGTGCGCAAGGGCCTTAAACCGGAACACCGCGCCGTCTACCTGCAAGCCACAGAGACCTCGACCGCGGTGCGTCACGACGTGGAGGCGATTGCAAAAGTGCTGACGGAGGCCGGCAGCGAAGCGCTGCTGGTGGTGGATGCGATTACCGGCCTCGGAACTACCCACTTCGACGTGGATGGCTGGGGCATCGACGTGCTGATTGGTGGCTCGCAGAAGGCGGTGATGATCCCGCCCGGGCTGAGCTATCTGAGTGTGAGCGACAAGGCGTGGGCGGCGATGGAAAAGTCAAAGAATCCGCGCTACTACTTTGACCTGCGCAAGGAGCGCAAGAACGCGGTGAAGGGCGAGAGCGCGTACACGCCGGCGGTGGCGCTGGTTGCCGGCTTGGGCGCGGCGCTGGATTACATTGCCGGGCAGGCCGGTGGGGACCTGGAAAAAGGCCGCATCGCCCTCGTTGACAACGCACAGGTCAACGCCGCGGCCACGCGCGCGGGCCTGGTGGCGCTGGGCTTTACGCTGTTTGCGCCCACGGCGCCGGCGGCCGCGGCCACGGCGGTCGCGGTACCGGAAGGAATGAATTCGAGCGACGTGGTGAAGGCGCTCAAGGCCCGCTTCAGCCTGGTGATTGCCAACGGCCAGGGCGAGATGCAGGGCAAGATTTTTCGCGTCGCTCATTTGGGATTCTTCGACTATCTGGATACGGTGGCGCTCCTCGGAGCCATGGAGCACATTGCCAAAGACGCGCTGGGTCTGCCGGTGGTGTATGGACAGGCAGTGGCAGCGGCGCAACAGGTGTTTGCGAACGCAGCAAAGGGATAGAGGCCCATGGCGGAATTGACCTTTGGAGAAAAACTGCTGATCGCGCGCAAGCAGTTGGACCTCTATCAATACGAGATGGCCGAGCGGCTGGGCGTGCATCCAAACTCGATCTGGAAGTACGAGCGGGGCGAAGGCAAGCCGCATGCGGCCGTGCTGCGCATCTTCGATCTGCTGTGCGAGAAGCACAACATTCGTTTTGACGAATATCAAACCGCTCAAAAGGGCAAGGGAGACGGGATGAAGATTGTTCTGGCAGAGAAGGTTTCCGCGGCGACGCTGGCTGTGTTTGCGGCCGAGCCGGGGTGGGAAGTGGTGACGCATGACCAATTGCCAAACGGGTTGCCGCCCGCATTGGCCGATGCCGATGCGCTGGTCGTGCGGTCTGCCGTGCAGGTCGACGATGCGCTGATGGCGCAAGCGCCCAAGCTGCGTGTAATCGGCCGGGCCGGCGTGGGCGTGGACAACATCGATGCCGAAGCGGCCACACGGCGCGGCATTGTGGTGATGAATACTCCCGGCGCCAACGCGGTGGCGGTGGCGGAACTGACCATCGGGCTGATGCTGGCGCTGGCGCGCAAAGTGCCGGCGGCCAATGCCAGCATGCACGCCGGTAAGTGGGAGAAGAAAAGCCTTCAAGGAGCAGAGCTGCGCGGGAAGACGCTGGGCATTCTGGGCCTGGGCCGGGTGGGGCTGGAAGTCGCCAAGCGCGCGCGAGGCTTTGGCTTGGAAATTGTCGGCAGCGATCCGTTTGTCTCCGCCGCGGTGGCGCGCGAGAACGGCATCAAGCTGGTAGCGCTTGATGAACTGATCGCGGGGTCGGACTACATCACCCTGCATGTAGGGCTCACGCCGCAAACGGCCGAAGTGATCAACGCGAAATCGCTCGCGGCGATGAAAAAAGGCGTGCGCATCATCAACTGCGCGCGCGGGGAACTGGTGAACGACGCGGCCCTGGTGGCCGCGCTCAAGAGCGGCCAGGTAGCCGGCGCGGCGCTGGACGTGTTTGTGGAGGAGCCGGCCAACAACACGCCCTATGCCGCGTTGGACAACGTGATTCTCACCCCGCACATAGCCGGCTCGACCGCCGAAGCGCAGGAAGCAGTGGGCATGCAGATCGCCATGCAGGTGCGCGAATACCTGAAGATGGGTGTGGCGCAAAATGCGGTAAACCTGCCGTCGCTGAGCCACGAGGAATACGTGGAACTGGCGCCGTATATCGACCTGGCGGAGCGGCTCGGCTCGTTTCTGGCGCAGGCCGGCAAGAGCGGCATCGAGGCCATCCATCTGGTTTACGGGGGCACGCTCGCCGAAGCGAAGACCGATCTGGTCCGCAACGCGGCCATCGAAGGTTTGCTGCAAGGCTCGGAAAATGTGAATCGCATCAACGCGGCGGCAGTCGCCGAAGAGCGCGGCATTCGCATTCACGAGGAAAAGCAGGCAAGCCATCGCGGAGGAGCGGCCAGCGTGTTGACCGTGGAACTGCACACCACCGCGGGCTCAAGCCACGCCAGCGCGACGGTGATTCACGGCGAGCAGCCGCGGCTGCTGGAGTTTGACGGCATCGACATTGAAACGCCGCTCGAGGGCAATCTGCTGGTGTGCCGCAACCTCGACGTACCCGGCGTCATCGGCAAAATCGGCACCATCCTCGGCGAGCAGGGCGTGAACATCGCCAACTTTGCGCTGGGCCGTGAGCGCGCCGGAACCCGCCCCGTGAAAGCGCTCGCCGTGGTGCAGGTCGACGCTCCGGTTTCCGGCGCAGTGCTGGCCGCGCTGTTGACGATCGAAGCCATGCTCGATGCGCGGCTGGTGAGCCTTCCTGAGACAAAATTCTGAGGGGGCTGGTTGCAAGGGAACCAATGCAGCCCAAATGAAAAACCACCGCTGAATGGCGGTGGTTTTTCATTTCTTGCCGATGGACAGAATCAGCCCATCACTCCAGGGTGCCCAAGCCAGCCACGCAGATAGGAAGCCTGCCCAATGTGATAGGTCTCATGATAGGCAAGGAAATTGACCACGCCGCTGACTTTTCCATCGGCGCTCGGTGGCCCCTGCGTGGAAGGAACCGCCAGTGCTTCTTCCGACACGGATTCCATCGCAGCGCTCAGCCGCGCACACGACTCATCCCATGCAAGCATCGCCACTTCAGGCGTGGGATACGCAGGCGGGCCGTCGCTCTTTGCACCGCGGCCAAAAACCGACAGCCAGGGCTTCGACCAGTCTTCTCCCAACCGCTTCAGAATTGCGCTGCGCGCCCAGGTCACATGGCCCACAATCCACAAGAGATGATTGGCGCAGCCTTCGGGGCAGCGCATCCATTCTTCGTCGGTCAATCCGTCAACGTTCTTCTTCAGGAAGTCGGCGTTGTATTTGAAGCTCACAGCGGCGGTGGCGATCGAGCTGGGGATAGGCATTGGGACAATTCTCCTTTGCGGCAACTACATCTTCTGGTCGTTGCTAAGAGTGGATCTACGCCCGGCTCAGGTAGGCGCCTTCGCTGGTGTCCACCCGGATTTTTTCGCCCTCGTTGATAAAGGACGGCACCTGCACAACCAGCCCGGTTTCGAGCTTGGCAGGCTTGGTGACGCTGGAGGCGGTCGCCGACTTGAGCCCCGGTTCAGTCTCCACCACTTCAAGCTCTACAGCCGCCGGCAG
>PMOF01000047.1:9833-10864 GCA_003162495.1 Acidobacteriaceae bacterium | reverse complement strand
TCCATGGAAATTTCGTCCACCACCACCTTTTCAATGGCGTCGGCGGAGCGGAAACGATGCTCAAACATGGCCCCGGTGCGGATGTTGCGCAGTTTGGCCTGGATGAAAGCGCGCAGATTGCCGGGGGTGCGGTGTTCCACCTTGAAAACCAGGTGCAGTTGGTCATTGTGCTTGATGATCATGCCGGGACGCATTTGCGTGGCGGGAATCGCCATAGAATTTGAAGCTCCTTGCTCGAATCGCGCTAAGTGCGCAATGAATTCTGGCTTTAGCCTATGTTTCATTGTAGCGTAGCGGCGGGTTGCTGATTCGCTTACCGCTGGCTGGCCTCACCGGCCACGACCCTCCGATTGAACTCCGCCGATTGGCTGCGCGGCACGCTGAGCGATTGCCAATGGTCGCAGGCAAAATGCCTGGAGAGCAGAACGATCTGGCCCACGTGATGCGGGTAATGAGCCAACTGGCGGTTGATGGCCTGCATCACCGAGTGCGATTCTCCGCGGATCGTCACAACGCGCCCCAGGTCCGCCTCAGAGAGCGGCTCAAGTGCCTCAAAGAGGCGCGCCCACCCCTCTTCCCACAGATCCAGCAGCGCCTGGCGCGTAGCCGGTGGATTCTCAAACTCGGTGTCGCGATGGCGGTCGGGTTTCTCCCCGTCCGTTGTCAGGAAATCGGTCCAGCGGGAGCGCATGTTNNATGGCGCGCTCGGCAAGTTTTTTGTAGTAGCGGAAGACGGCCAGGGAATCTTCGAGGTACGAGGTGGTGAACACAAGCGCCATGTGGACAGTCTAGTTGAGACTGGCTGACCGTGAGAAAAATGGATTTCGTCGCCGATCGCAGCCGCGCGCGCCTCAGAGTTGTTCCACTCGCCTCTCATCCGCTACCATGAGCTTCGAATTTCCGGCGGGTCTTGTCCGCCATCGAGGCTAGCCGATGCGCCGCACTCTTTTCATTGCTGCTACTTTCTTAACCGGCCTGCTCGCGGTTCCCACGCCCGTTTCCATAGTGCTGAGAGCACAAACCGCTGCTCC
>PMOF01000047.1:6351-9785 GCA_003162495.1 Acidobacteriaceae bacterium | reverse complement strand
GCGTGGATGGAGTCGGCTCCCATTGAGCGGCTGGGCATTCCGGCCATCAAGATGGCGGATGGTCCCATGGGAGTGCGATCGTGGGCAGGCAGCTCGGCCATAACCAGCGCGGCCAATGCGCCCGCACCGGTGCTGGCGACTTCGTTTCCGGCAGGCGTCACCATGGCTGCCACCTGGGATCCGGAACTCGCGGAGCGCGAGGGTCACGCGATCGGCCAGGAGGTCAAGGCGCTGGGCCGCGACATGATCCTGGGCCCCACCGTGAACATCAACCGGGTGCCGTTGTGGGGGCGCAACTTTGAGGGCTACGGCGAAGACCCCTACCTGACAGCGCGGCTGGGAGTGGCCTATATCAAGGGCGTGCAGGGCGAGGGCGTCATTCCGTCGGTAAAGCATTTTGTCGCCAATAACGAGGAGTTCGAGCGCCACCGCATCGATGCGCATATCGACCAGCGAACCCTGCACGAGATTTATCTGCCCGCCTTCAAGGCCGCAGTGCAGGAGGCGAACGTGTGGACCGTGATGTCGGCTTACAACAAGGTCAACGGCGTGCACATGGATGAAAATGTGCCGCTGTTGCGGGACGTTCTGCAAAAGGATTTTGGCTTCAAGGGGTTTGTGATCTCCGACTGGGGCAGCACCTACTCGACCGCCGCCACGGTGAACGCGGGCATGGACCTGGAGATGCCCGGCGGACCGCAGATGCAGGCCTGGCTGGCCAGTGAAAAGACCCAGGCTGCCGGCAACGGCGACGGNNATGAAAATGTAGGACGCATTCTGCGCGTGATCTTTGTGAGCGGGCTCTTCGATCATCCTCACACGGCCACGGGCGAGGTGGATACCGAGTCGCAACGGGCAGTGGCGCGGCAGGGTGCCATGGAAGGAATTGTGCTGCTGAAAAACGCCGCTTCCATGCTGCCGCTGGACGCCGGGAAAATTCATTCCATCGCAGTGATCGGGCCCAACGCCGGAGTGGCGCGCACAGGCGGAGGCGGCAGTTCGC
Organism: Acidobacteriaceae bacterium; assembly: GCA_003162495.1. Taxonomy (GTDB): domain Bacteria; phylum Acidobacteriota; class Terriglobia; order Terriglobales; family Acidobacteriaceae; genus Telmatobacter. The sequence goes on along the minus strand of PMOF01000047.1, from coordinate 8,782 downwards.
TGGTGCGTCCGAAATACGCGATTTCGCCGCTCGATGGCATCAAGGTACGCGCCGGAAGCGGGGTCGCGGTCCGGTATGCGCTGGGCGTGGGCATGGATGGAGAAAATCCAACGGTAGACACGCCGGCGGTCCGTGCCGGACTGCTGAAAGAAGCCACAGATGCGGCGGCCAACGCTGACGTTGCCGTGGTGGTGGTCGGCCGGTACGCCAAGCTCGAAGCGGAGAGTTTCGATGTGAAGACGATGGACCTGCCGCCCGGCCAGGACGAGTTGATTGAAGCGGTCGAGCGGGCGAATCCGCATACGATTGTGGTCCTGAATACCGGCGACCCGGTCACCATGACCCGTTGGATCGACAAGACGCCGGGGCTTGTGGAGATGTGGTACGGCGGCCAGGAGGGCGGCCGCGCGCTTGCTTCGATTCTGTTTGGCGACGCCAATCCGTCGGGCAAGCTGCCGGTCTCGTTCCCGAAGCGGTTTGAAGACTCGCCGGCCTACGGGCATTATCCGGGGGAAAATCTCGTGGTCAATTACGCCGAAGGAATCTACGTGGGCTACCGCTACTTCGACACCAAAAATGTGGACCCGCAGTTTCCTTTCGGCTTCGGGTTGAGCTATACGACCTTTGCGTACAGCGGGCTGAAGGTGACGCCAGTTAAAGCATCAGGCGAACAGCCGATTCAGGTGAGCCTGCAGGTGCGCAATACCGGTGCGCGTGCCGGCGCCGAGGTGGTGGAGCTCTATGTCCACGACGGTCACTCGAAGATCGATAGGCCGGTGCACGAACTGAAGGGCTTTCGTCGCGTGGAACTGAAAGCGGGCGAGACGCAAACCGTACATTTCACACTGGACCAGGCTGCTTTGTCTTACTGGAGCCCGGCTCAATCGACGTGGGTGGCCGAGCCTGGGACATTCGAGATCCAGGTCGGGGCCTCTTCGCGGGACATTCGCTTGCGCGCTCCCCTCGAATGGTCACGGCAGGAGCCTTAAGGCGGATGCCTCCATCCTAAGGACGAGACCCGCCTCATCCAAAGATCGCTAGTCAGGCGTAGCTCTTGAGGAGGATAATGCATAGCTGAGGCCAATCCCCCACGAGGTCACACATTGATTCGTTCTTTCTGGATTCGAGCGTTGCGGCGCTCGGTCGCAAGCATGCTTGGGTTTTCCCTCGCTTGTGGTGCGGGTACCTGTTTTGCCCAGAGCCAATCGCCCTCGGAACCGCCGCTCTATGGGGGCAACCAGGCAACGGCACCGGCGCAGCAACAGGGCGGCTCGGCCACCGGCGGTGTTTTTGCCCCGGTTCTCGATTCTGAAAATCGCCCCATCACCGCGGGCGGCTTCGTGAAGACCGGCCCGATCATCTTTGAAGACATCTCAGAAAAGTCCGGCCTCACCACCTGGCTGCATAAAATGGGGACGCCGCAAAAACCGTACATTTTGGAGACCATCGGTTCCGGCGTGGCGCTGCTGGACTACGACCACGACGGCTGGCTCGATATCTACCTGGTCAACGGTTCCACGTATGAGGCCCTGGAAGGCAAGGCCGAGCCGCCGCATGCCGCGCTGTTCCACAACAACCATGATGGGACCTTTACCAACGTGGCCGAAAAGGCCGGCGTCACTAACGACCGCTGGGGCTTTGGCGTGGCCGTGGGCGACTTTGACAACGATGGCTGGCCTGATCTGTATGTGGCCAATTACGGCAAGAACCGTCTTTACCACAACAACCACGACGGCACGTTTACCGACGTTGCTGAGGCGGCCGGGGTGCAACTCGGTAACTGGTCTACCGGCCCCAGCTTCGGCGATTACGACGGCGATGGCCGGCTCGATCTGTTTGTACCCGGATACATCCACTGGGACAAGGACAATCTTCCTTCGGCCGGAAACAAGGCGGTCAGCTTTGCCAATTGCTCGTTTCGCGGCGAGGCGACCATGTGCGGTCCGCGCGGCTTGGAGGGAGAGCCGGACCACCTGTTTCACAACAATGGGGACGGCACATTTACCGACGTGAGCGTCAAGGCCGGCGTGAGCGACAAGCGCAAATACTACGGCTTCTCCTCCACATTTGTGGACATCGACAATCAGGGCAAGATGGACCTGATCGTCACCAACGACTCCTCGCCCAACTATCTTTACATCAATAAAGGCGATGGGACGTTTCAGGACGCGAGCTTCTACTCCGGCTTTGCACTCAACCAGGATGCGCGCGAAACGGCTGCCATGGGGCTGGCTGTGGGCGACTACATGAACAACGGCCGGCTTGACCTCTACACCACCACGTTTTCTGATGACTACAAGACCCTCTACCGTAACGACGGGGATGACAACTTTGTGGACATCACGCCGCAGATGGGCATTGCCGAACCGACTTATCCGTTCCTGAGTTGGGGAACGCAGTTCTTCGACTACGACAACGACGGCTGGAAGGA
>PMOF01000047.1:0-6208 GCA_003162495.1 Acidobacteriaceae bacterium | reverse complement strand
CTGCTCAAGAATGTAAACAACGACCACAACCATTGGGTGGGGCTCATGTTGATCGGCGGCCCGAAAAGCCCGCGCGATGCAATTGGATCGACGGTGTATTTGACGGCCGGCGGCATGCGCCAGCGTGGCGACGTCATGAGCGGAGGCAGCTTCGAGTCGTCCAACGACTTCCGCCTGCATTACGGTCTGGGTGAAAGCACTAAGGTCGACAAGGTTGAGATTCGCTGGCCGGACGGCGCGAAAGAGACTTACGCCCTTCCCGGCGTGGATCGCTATTATGCGATCAAGGAGGGCAGGGGCCTGGTGCCCAGCGTGTATGACGCCATTGCCGCCGAACGCCAGCCGGCGAAAGCAACTTCTCGCGTCGCCGCGAAGGTAAAGAGGATTAACTCCAGCAAGTGACTGGAAGTGTAATGAGAGACAAGGTTGGATATCCGGGTTACTCCCAGGTGCACCCAACAGGAGTTTGTATGAGAAAGATCGCAAACGCACTGCTTGTGGTTGCCGGGCTGTTGCTGGCGGGGTACCAGTTAGCCCCCGCTCTGGCCCAGGACGGGGCCGCGCTCACTCCTCCGCCTGCGTATACGCCTCCGCCCAAGGGGGCCGCGCCCGCAGTGGACACTCCGGCGCAGCGCGAAGCCCTGGCTAAGTGGAAGGCCAAGGCCGAGCAGAGAACCGAAGCGGACCGCAAGGCGTATAACTCGGTTGTAACTCCGAGTTATAACTTCCACTATGGGCCAAAGAATCCATTCACTCCCGGCAATGTACAGGTTCAGGGCGAGGGTTTTCTTCAGCCGGGCGCGTATCCCAGCGCAGAGTATTGCGGCACCTGTCACCAGGAGGCCTACAGCCAGTGGCGGCAGGCCTTGCATTCGAACGCATTCCGCACCCCGTTCTATCGCACCAGCGTCAACATCCTGATTCGCGACAAGACGCGCGGCATCGCATTTGCGCGCCACTGCGACAGTTGCCACAACCCGATCGGCGTGTTGGGCTCAGCGCTCACCGAAGACTCGAAAGTGGATCGCGCCAAATTCGACTCCGACGGACTTACCTGCACCACTTGTCATTCTGTTGTGAGTCTGGACTCGACCAACGGCAATGCCAGTGTGAAGATGGGCGTTCCCGCGGTGATCGTCGACGAGAATGGAGAGCGCATTCCAGGCGAAGTTCCCTTCGACATGATTCTCAGGCACCCCGAGCGCCATTCCCAGGCGGTGATGCACGACTTCTTGCACAAGCCGGAATTCTGCGCCGCCTGTCACAAGGCCAACCTGCCGAGCCCGCTCAACGACTACAAATTCATCCGCGCCTTCACGGCCTATGACGAGTGGCAACAGTCAAAGTTTTCGCAGCGCAACCCTCTCACCTTTTACACCGCCGACTTCACCACCTGCCAGGGCTGCCACATGAAGCGCAACCCCATTACGCTGCCCGATTACGGCGCGAAGAACGGCACGCTTGTTTCGCACCGCTGGCTGGCAGGCAACACCGCGGTTCCGTTCTACTACGGCTTCGACCAACAGCTGAACAAGACCATCGAATTCCTGCGCGCCGGCAATTACCTGAACGTCGATATTTTTGCGCTCAAGAAAGCCGGCGCCACCAATTCGCCAGAGCCCGACAAGCTGATCGCGCCACTGGGTAAGGTCTCCTATAGTCTGGCTCCCAGCGACGTCGTCGAAGCGTATGTCGTGATCCAGAACAAGAACATCGGCCACTCGCTGATTCCCGAGGTGCGCGATCTTTACGAAGCGTGGGTCGAGTTCACGGTGAAGGACGCGAACGGCAACGAAATTTATCACAGCGGCTTCCTCAAACCGGACGGCATGTTGGATCCGCGCGCTCACAGCTTCACCAACCGCCCCGTTACCAACGAGGGCGAGTTTGTTGACAACCACAAAGTGTGGACGATTCATTCCGTCGCTTACGACAACAGCGTGCAGGCCGGTCGCTCGGTGCTGGTGCGCTATCAGTTCCGCATGCCCGCGGATGCAGATGGTGCAGTTACTGTGACTGCCAAGGTGAATTACCGGCACCTGCGCCAGAGCTATCTGAACAATATCTTCGGCAAGGATCACCCCGCCTACCCGATTGTGGAGATCGCCTCGCGCAGCCGGGTGCTGAAGATTGGCGAGAACGCGCCGGAAGCGGCAGACCCGGCGGACAATCCCGACTGGATGCGCTGGAACAATCTCGGCATCGCCTTGCTCGATCAGTTCCAATATGCGGAATCCATCCAGGCCTTCACCGAAGTAATCAAGCTGAGGCCTTCTTATGCCGACGGCTACACCAATGTCGGCCTCACCGAAATTGTTTGGGAAAAATACGGATCGGCGCGCACGGCTATTCGCAGGGCGCTTTCGCTCGACCCAGGCAATGCGCGGGCGCTCTATTACGATGGCCTGCTACAGAGGCGAGCCGGCAATACGGAACAGGAAATTGCCGACTTCCGCAAAGTGATTGCGATGTTCCCTGAATCGCGCGATGCGCGACGCGAGCTCGGCATCACCTATTACCAGCAGAATGACAATCAAGCCGCGATGGAACAGTTTGAAGCGCTGCAGCGGATTGATCCGGACGACCTGACCGCGCACTATAACTTATCCATCCTTTACCGGCGCATGGGCAAACCCCAGGAAGCCGCAGAGCAGCAGGCGATGTTTGTGGATAAGAAGGTCGATCCGGGTGCGCCGACCTATTCGCTGAACTATCTCCGCATCCATCCTGAAATCTCCACCGAAAGCATTCCATGGCACCTGCACAGCGATCTAGTGAACGATGTGGGAGGCCCGCAGAATGGCAAATAGCCGGTCGAGGGGGTCGGAATCGTCCCACAACTTCGCTTCCATTGTGCTGGGACTCTGTCTGGCTTGCCTGCCGGCAGTGAGTCACGCGGCAAACAACTGCGCATGGTTGAATGAAGCCACGGCTTCGGGATTTCTGGGCGGTGACGCAGTGGGTACGTTTACCGCAGCGGCCGCCGGGCAGCCTGCGATTTGCGCGTTTGTGGATCAGAGTGCGGCCGCAACCCGCACGCTGCGCATCACTGTGGAGGTGGCCGCTGACCCTCATGCGCGCATGATGGACGCGCTTGCAAGGGATTGCGGAGCCGATGCGGCTCCCTTGAAGGCCATCGGCAACGAGGCCCTGGTCTGCGCGGCAGACGACCGCAAAGGCGGGCTGGGTGAGCGTGTGGTCGGCCGGGTGCGCGATCAGGTATTCACCATCACCATCGGCACCACGCTCAAAGGCGATCCTATCCTTACCCGCGATGCTCTTACCGCGAAGATTTACTCCGCCGCCGAACAGGTTTCCGGCAATCTCTTCTGAGTCCTCACGCGCGCAATGAAAAGCGGCAGCGGAGAAAATCTCCGCTGCCGCTTTTTCTTAGCAGTTGTCCGTTTGGTCACTGCGGCGGCTCGTAAGGCTCAACGCGCAGCATGTCTGACAGCACTCCGCGCTCGTCCGGGGTGAACACGCCCTGATAGCGGCTGGAGTTAAGCACGATTCCACGCTCATCCGGAGGCACCCCGCGCAGATCCCTGAATGCGCCTCTCATCAGCGCCTGCCGATCCGGCGGCATGGCGGCAAAGCGGCGCGCAGAAAAGTTGACCTGCATCCGATCCTGCGGCGACAGGTGCTCGATCATCTCCGCGCGGGCCAGCGTGCGTTCGCGCTGCTGTTCGGGCATCTGGTTCACCTGATGCAATTGACGCACCAGCCGCTGCTGCTCTTGCCCAGGGAGCCGGTTGAAGTTGGGATCGTTGCGTAGCATTCGCTCCTGGTCCTGCACAGGAACATTGCGGTGCTGATTCAGCCAATCGCCCAGATGGCCCGGAGGGGCGTAACCCGGAGACTCATACCCGCGATAGGCGGGAGCTCGATTGCCTAGACCAGGATTGCCCTGACCGGGATAGCCCTGACGTGGGTAACCCTGACCCGGATAGCCCTGACCCGGATAAGTGCGGCCAGGATAAGCCGGGCGCGCCCCTGCCGGCACATTGCCGCGCGTCTGCGGGGCCGTGCGGCCGTTGTATTGTGGGGCCGCGGGCCGGGCTGAGTATTGTGGCCCAGTGGGCCGGGCAGCTTGAGGCGAGGGTGCATAAGAGCGGGGGGCGGATGCGCTGGGAGCGGGATGCGAAGCGGCACCTGCGTGCTGGCCGTGAGCCAAGGCCCAGGGAAAAGACAGAACCGCCACCGCCGCAGCCCAGGCCGCGCGGCGCAAACGCTCCGCTTTGTCTCCCCTGATCACAACTTTCTCCCCAGTCGCCGCCGCCTGAATCCAGCGCCAGCGCTCCATGCACGCGGTTAGTCGCCGCTCTCGTTGCTGCTGGACATGGCTTCCAACTGGTCAAGCAGTTGCGCGTTGTTGTCCAGCGTCTGCAAATCGTGCACCACCGCAGCCTGTCCCGGAGCCGACACAGGCTGATCCCAGTCAGTGATGCCCAGGTAGGCTCCTCCCCCGAGGAACAAAACCACGGTAAGCGCCATGGCCGCCAACGGACGAACCCGCATCGAGGGTCCATAGGCGAAACGCGCCCGAAGCCTTGCAATCCAGCTTTCGGGCCAACCGGCCGGCGCGCTCGCGCGTTCTTCGCGCATCCGCGCGTCAAGACGGCTCAGAAAGTAGGGGCTGGGTTCAGGGGTCTTCCAGGTATCCATCAGGGCCATGGTCGCGCGCAAGTCCGCCAGTTGCTTGCGGCAGTTTTCGCAGTCGGCAACGTGCTTTTGAACCTTGGCAGGCGCCGCTCCTGGATCGAGCAGCATCTCTGCAAGCTTCGATTCCATTCCAGCGCAATTGTTGTTCATCGTTTCCATGGTAACCACCCCATTCCCTGCCGGTGTTGCCCGGCATGTTTCCCTTACACAAAATCCTTCAGCTTGTCTCGTAGCGTCTGGTAGGCGCGAAAGAGCAGCGATTTAGTTGCCGACTCGCTCAACTTCAGCACTTCCCCGATCTCCCGGTAATCCATTCCCTGGTACTTGTGCATCAGCACCGCCATCCGCTGGCGCTCGGGCAGAGCCATTACGTGAATGCGGATGGCGCTCATCCGCTCGTCGCGCATGAGCCTTTGTTCTACTGACGGCTCATCGTCCGCCACGTCCGGCGTAGTGCCGGTCTCCTCATCCGGAGCGTCCAGATAAATAGTCTGCGCCGACCGCTCGTGCTTGGTGTCGCGCGCATGGTTCACCGCCAGGTTGGTCGCGATCCGGTAAAGCCAGGTGGTGAACTTGGCCTCGGCCCGATAGCTCTCGCGCGAACGGTAAACGCGCAGAAAAACCTCTTGCGCCAACTCCTCCGCAATGGCCTGGTTGCGAACCATGCGGAAGAGAAAGTGAATCATGGCCCGGTGATATTTTCCCACCAGGTAGTTGAAACCGGCTTCGTCCCCTGCGGCCACCCGCAGCATGATGGCTGCGTCGCCGGCGGGATCCAGGCCAGCGCCCGTTTCCGGTCTTGAGCCGGGCCGCGAAGCCGCACCAGCTCCCAGAACCGAGTTGTCCAGGACCAGGGTTGCCATGTCTTCTTGAACCCCATCTTCGCCGGAAGGTTGCGCTAAATCAAGTGTTTCAGCGCTGGAATCTGCCCCTGCGGCGCCGTTTGGGCGCGGCCCGGGCCGTGAGCCGCCGGGTTTGGGGTCGGAAGACTGGATCGAGGACAGGGCCCAGGCAGACGAGAAACCCGAACCAATCAGCCCCGAACCGCCGCAAGGGACGCCTAAGCCCAAGCCGGCGAGGGACATTCTGCCCGGGCCCTGGGCTAGGCAGTAGCTGGGAAATGAGCGCACCAGCCACTGCTTCCCGGTCAGGAATTCGGCCGCCGGTCGGGTTGTTCTGGCTCTCCAGCGCATAGGCAGATTTCGCGGGATTCGCGCCAGACCCCGGTGAATGCAGGGGTTGGCCGCAAAGCGCCGCTGGTGTTACTCTAACCTACGGGGTGCCCCGCTGGCGCAGCTTTTGCCGGCCCTTTCCGGGGCGCTTAACTCAGCGGTAGAGTGCCACCTTCACACGGTGGAAGTCGCAGGTTCGAATCCTGCAGCGCCCACCAGCCTTCAATGGCGAAGGCTGTCGCGCCGGAGCCTTAGCGGAGGCTGCCGGCCCGGTCATGAGAATCGCAGAGAGCCGTAAGAGCTGTGCCCCGTTCATCGCGTTCTATGCGATGAGCGGGCGTTGCGTTAAGATCGTGGCCGCACGAGCTTGGAGC
>PMOF01000049.1 GCA_003162495.1 Acidobacteriaceae bacterium | reverse complement strand
CTCAACCCGGGCGACAAGAGCACCATCACCGCTTCCGGCGTGAGCCCGCAAAACCGGCCGTTGACCTATAGCTACTCGGTTGCGTCGGGGACCATCAGCGGAACCGGCACTTCGGCCACTTTCGATTCGACGGGCGCAGGGACGGGGGCAGACAGCATCACGTGCAACGTAACGGACGACAAGGGCCAGACGGCAACTGCGAATACGTCGGTGACGGTTGCGGCGCCTTATGTCGCTCCACTCCCGAAGACCCAACCACTGTGCTCGATCACCTTCAGCAACGACCCCAAGCGTCCGACTCGAGTGGACAACGAGGCCAAGGCTTGCCTTGACCAGGTTGCTCTGGATCTGCAGAATCAGCCGGATTCGAAGGTAGTCGTTGTCGGCGAATCGACCGCGGCGGAGAAGGAACCGCAGAAGGGCAAGCACGCAAAGCAACTGGACTATGCAGGCGAGCGTGCCGTCAACACCAAGGAATACCTGGTGACGGAGAAGGGCATTGACGCTTCGCGCATCACGGTTGCTTCGGGCACCACAGACGGGCAGGTGGTGGAAGACTACCTGGTGCCGGCGGGTGCGACCTTCACCAACGATGTGCAAGGCACAACCCCGGTGAATGAGACCATGGTGAAACCTGAGGTGCGCAAGGCCCTGGGCGAGAAGCACCCTGCTCCCATGCACCACATGAAGGAAAAGCCGGCAACTCCACCGGCACCCTAGTGGGCAGTGCCCTGAGCTAAGCGGCTGTGCAATCAGCAGGCTGACTCGGGCATCGCGGGCAACCGGACCGTCAAGCCCTTCATCCCAAGGGAATGGAGGGCTTGAGGGAACTTTAACCAGAGCCATTCTTTCGTAATATAGAGGCTGACCAGTAATCTGGTCAGCCTCTTCCTATGTGTGCAATGCTTTTTTCAACGCTACTCTGTTGATCAAAGGAGCCTCATGTCTCCCATGAGCCTATTTCAGAATCTTTTCGATTCTCGAACCCGGCGCGGCTGTTTTCTGCCGTGCGTGCTTGTCTCGTTGTTTGCAGTTGCCGGATGGTCGGCACAGGAATTGGCGGCACAGGCGCGTTTTAACGCGGTGGGCCCCACGGGGGGCGACGCGCGCTCGCTGACCTCAGTTCCGGGGCACCCGAATCATCTTTTCCTGGGCACCACCAACAGTTGGATCTTCGAATCCCTGGATGAGGGAGCTTCGTGGCATCGCCTGGCCAAGCTGGACGGTTCAGACGGCTTGATTCTGGATCACATCGTTGTGGATCCGGCAGATGCGAACACCATGTTGGTGGCCGCATGGAAGGCCGACCGCCCGGAGGGAGGGTTGTGGGTGAGCCACGACGCGGGCAAGAGCTGGAGCCTGTCCCAGGGCCTGCACGGGCAATCGATTCGCGCATTCATTCAGGCGCCTTCCGATCCCAGAATGTTCTTTGCGGGAACCCTCGACGGGGTGTTCCGCTCGACCGACGCGGGAGCAACGTGGACGCTGATCTCCCCACCGGGCAGCCATGAGATTCACGAGGTTGAGTCAGTGGCGGTGGATCCCGTGGACCCCAATATCATCTACGCCGGCACCTGGCACTTGCCCTGGAAGACAGAAGACGGCGGCAAGAACTGGCACGGCATCAAGAAGGGCATGATCGACGATTCCGATGTATTTTCGATCATCATCGATCCGGCAAAACGGGACACCGTGTTTCTGAGCGCGTGCAGCGGAATCTACAAGAGCGAAAGCGCCGGCGAACTGTTCGAAAAGATCAAGGGGATTCCCTCAACCGCACGGCGGACGCGGGTTCTAATGCAGGACCCGGTGAATCACGAGGTGGTGTACGCAGGAACCACGGAAGGCCTTTACAAGACAGTGGACGGCGGGAAAACATTCAAGCTGATGACCGAGCCGGACGTGATTGTGAACGACGTTCATGTGGACCCCAAGGATCCGAAACGGATTCTGCTGGCGACCGATCGCGGCGGTGTGATGGCGAGCAACGATGCAGGGGCCAGCTTCAGGGCTTCCAATTCCGGCTTCTCGGCGCGCATGGTTTCGGCGTTGTTGGTGGACCGGCACGATCCGAATCGGCTTTTTGCCGGCGTCTTGAACGACAAGACCTATGGCGGCGTTTTCATTTCCCCGGACGGCGGGGGCACATGGAAGCAGATCGAGACCGGGCTTGAAGGGCGCGACGTGTTTGCGCTGGCGCAGGCGCAGGACGGAACCTTACTGGCGGGGACCAACCACGGCATTTTTGCGTTGAACGAGAAAAACGCTGCCGCGACCTGGCAGCCCCGGAACAGAATCGTGAATACCGTTGTCACGAAGGTTGCCGGCACCGCTCATGGCAAGCGCGTGAGTTTGGATAAGCCGGTGAAGGAAGCGACCAGAGAGCTGGAAAGCCGCGTGAGCGCGCTTGATCTTTCGGGAAATGTCTGGGTTGCATCGACAGGGATTGGCGTGCTGACCAGCAAAGATCACGGGGCAAGCTGGCAGGGCGCGTCGACGGTGAGCTCGGGCGAATACCTCTCAGTGACTGCGCTGGGACCCTTGATGGCTGCGGCGCGGGGAGATGGAATGACTTTTTCCGCCGATGCCGGGCAGACCTGGAAGCCGGTGCAGATTCCCACGGCGATCACGAGGGTTCATCGCGTAGCGTTTTCACCCGACGGGGTATTGTGGATAGCAACGCGGGAGGGTGTTTACTTTAGCCGCGACAACGCCTTGACCTGGAAGTGGTTTGACCGGCTTCCGTTGCGCAATGTGGACGATCTGAGCTATGACCGCCGCAATGACAGGATGCTGGCAAGCTCGCGAGACAGTGACCAGATCTACGCAATCATCCCTGAGACGCTGGGTTGGAAGTGGTGGCAGACCGACCATCGCATCGGCTTGATCCGCGAAGCGGGAGATCGTTTGCTGGCGGCCTCGCTGTATGAGGGAGTGCTGATTGACGAGAAGTCCGGCCTGGTGGCGTCCGGGAAGCGTTGGGGGCAAGGCAATTAAAGACCGGCGCTCCGGCAACAGGTTCTCATTGGCCTGTTTCGGTTAGCTTGTACATGTATTTGACGGCGGACTTGTAAATAAGAGTCTTGGTGCGGCCGCGGACCTTAAGGGAACTGCGGTCGTACCACTCTATGCAGCCCTCGATTTGTTCGCCGTCTTCGAGGATGATGACCATCTGGGTCTGCGTCTGGATCTGCTTTTGCAGGTAGAAGAGTTCGGCCTGGTGGTGCGCCGCGCCGTCTTCAACGGAGTGAGCCGGGAAGCGGAACGTAACAGGCGGAGTGAATTTGAGGGCGCGGGAACGCGGCCCATTGGGCGCCCGAACCTTCCGGCTGGGGATGACCGGCAGAACCGGTTGAATGCTCATGGGGAAACGACCTCTCTATAAAACACCTTGAAAGATCTGAAAACTGGCACTGTGGCGCCGACGTGTGCCTAAAGCTGCAAACTCACTTTACCCGCCTGGGAATCAACCCGCCTGAGAATCACCGCAAATAATGGCCTGGAAGGC
>PMOF01000144.1 GCA_003162495.1 Acidobacteriaceae bacterium | reverse complement strand
GCGCGGGTGACGCCGGAGATGGCCGGATTGCCGCGCGCGGCGCTTGAGAATCTGACTGGCGGCGATGCTGAGGCCAATGCGGCGATTCTTTACGACGTGGTGACGGGAATCAAGGGGCCGAGACGGGAGATTGTCCTGCTGAACGCGGCGGCGGCGCTGGTGGCGGCGGGGCTAGCGGGCGATTTAAAAGAAGGCGTTACGCGCGGGGCGGAAGCGATCGACTCGGGGGAGGCGGCGGCAACGCTGGCCAAGTTGCGGGCGTTTGGGGCAAAACACTCGCGGCCTTAGCACAGCAGTTCCAACGTGAGGGGATCGGGTTGGCCGTTGAAATATTTCTGCAGGGCTACGTTAAAGACGGAGTTATCGGGGGCTGCGCGGGCAAAGAGGGTCATGGAGGAGCAGAACTTGAGGTCGTCGGGGGAGCCTAGGATCTGGTTGATGGTGCGTGCCTCCACGAGATTGACTTGGTTCGTGCATTCGACAAGGCGCGAGCCGAGCAGCGGGTGTCGGGCGTAGGCTCCGGCTTCCTCAAGCGAGCCTATGCCGAAGTGAAGAGCCGAGGGGCTGTGGCCGAGTCCTTTCATCTGCGGAAAGGTGAACCAGATCCAATGGCTGCGTTTTGCGCCGGCCCGCAACTCCGTCAGGACCTGCGACCACACCGGGGCCTGGGCGCTGACAAAGCGTTCCAGGTTGAAGGGGTCTTCCATTGCGGCTGCCTCGAGCGAACTTCCAGACTGGTTGGATGCTAAAGCAGGTTGGAGCTGCCGGCGAGACGGGTGGGGAGAAGCCAGGAGAGCAGCGACGCTGCCAGGGCGACAACCACCCAGGCGGCTTGTTCGAGGGGCCGTTGGACAGCGGCGGGGAGCAGTGGGGCGGCTAGCGCGTGCTCGCGCAAGACGGGAATCGCCTGACGGACGAATTCGAATGCGCCCCAGCCGAGGACGCCGGTGACCACTACCATGCCGGGGATGGCGCGCCTCCATGGGAATGGGATGGGCGGAGGCGCGGCGGCTTCCTCTTGGACGCGCTCCATGACCGAGGCCAAAAAACCTGACGAGGGGATCAACGCCTCTTCGGTTGCCAGAATGCGATCGATGCCGACTTGTTCCATCAAGGTCTGGTCAGTGGCGGGCCGGGTGGTTTTTGTCTGGTCCATTTCAGGCCTCTTTTCCTTTTTCGACAGCAGAGAGCTCGAACATCGCGTGCTCGGTTTCGAGGTTCGGGAATCGTCGTCGCAGCAAATCGCGCGCACGGCTGAGGCGAGCTTTGAGGGTTCCCTCGGGCAGGCCCATGGTGCGCGCCGTCGCGGCCACGTCCATCTCATGAAAATAAAACAGAACGACGGGCTCGCGGTAGCGGAGAGGCAGAGCGAGGACGGCGCGCCTCAGCGCTTCGTGCCGTGATTTCTCCTCGAGTTCACGGTGTTGGGATGCGGGACAGGAGGGTGCGGGAGCGGCATCGAGGGGTAGGCTGACGGTGGGAAACCGCTTGAGATCGGAGCGGAAGACGTTGGCGGCGAGGGCGAAGAGCCAGGTGGAGAAGCTGGATTTGCGGCGCCACTGGGCGAGACCGCGCCAGGCGCGGATCAAAGCTTCTTGGGCCAGCTCTTCAGCGCGGCCGCGATCGCGGCAGTAGCGCCAGGCCAAATTGAGGAGCGGCCCTTGCCAGCGGCGGACGATTCCCTCGAATGCCTGCAGGTCACCGGCCTGCACGCGGTCGACGTCCGCGAGGTCGGCGTCGGCGCGGTCTTGCGTGGCGTTCTTGAGGGCCGCGCTGCTGGCGAATGCGATCAACTCAGGCACTCCTCGTGGTGTGAGACTGGACGACGGGTTTCCGGGTTGCATTTTGTTGTGGAAGCCAAGCCGTTCAAGAAAATGCAACCGCATTGCGGGGCCCCAGGTCACACCGAATGCAAGGAAGAAAATCCTTGCGAGTGGATCAGGAGGATTGTATGGCAAATCTGGCTTTAGAGCTGTTCGGCGCCCCGGATATGGGCGGTATTGGCTTGTGGCTGTTCTTATCGGTAGGCGCTGTGGCGCTGTTTATGGTCTTCATTCCACTGGTTACCTGGATCGAAAGCCGCCGTAAAGAGCGCGAGGCGTTTTACAAGGCTGAGACCTTCAGGCGGATGGTTGAAGCTTCAGGGGAGGGCGCCAAGGCAGCGGTTGAACTGGTGAGGGAAGAGGATCGGCTGAAGCGGATCAAGGTCCGCGAAGGGATGAAAATCGGCGGCGTCATCAACATTGGCGTAGGGCTTGGATTGGTGATTTTTCTGGGTGCGCTTTTTCGGGGTGGCGGATCGATCAACACAGGCGGACCGGGACCGGTTTACCTTTGCGGACTGATTCCCGCATTCGTCGGCGTCGCGATGTTGGTTTATGTCTATCTCCTTGCTACGCCTGTGGAGTAAGGGAACACCGGTCGGACGATGAGACAGAGACCAGGCGATGAGAACGCCCCTGAGCCGAATCAGCGATCGTTGCCTAGCAGTGCCGGTTGACTGTTCATCAGCGCATCAATGGCGGGAGCCAGGGCTTTGGGTTTTGTGGAGGGGCCGAATCGCCTCACCACATTGCCATTCCGGTCGACCAGGAATTTGGTGAAGTTCCAATTGATGCGCCGGGTGCCGAAGATTCCGGGCTTGCTCTTCTTGAGGAATTGATAAAGAGGATGGACCTGTGGGCCGTTGACGTCGATTCTGGCGAAGATGGGGAAAGTAACGTCATAGTTCTTCCGGCAAAAGGCGCCGATCTCCGTTTCCGTGCCCGGTTCCTGGGCTCCGAACTGGTTGCAGGGAAATCCCAGCACGGCGAAGCCGCTCAGATTGCGGGCGCGATAAAGCTCCTCAAGCCCCGCGTATTGGGGAGTGAAGCCGCATTGGCTGGCGGTATTCACGATCAGCAGGACCTGGCCTTTGAACTCGGCCAGCGAGACGGTGCGCCCCGCGGAGGTTTCATTCAGGAGCGGGGCCGAAAAATCATAGATCGTTTTTTCCATGAGCGGAAAAACCTCCCGTCGCAACGGGTGTCGTGTGCGTGGCGGCCGCGTCTAAGAGGGATGCGGCGGAGGATGGCAGGGATGCAGAGGAGATCGAATCGGTCCGCGCCCAACCCGCCCCATCTGCTTCCGGTAGACTGGGGATTGTATCCCCAAAATGGCGGGGCTGCAAAGCCAGGTCCTCAGCGCGAGATTTTCGTCGCTGGGGGGGCAATGGAGAACGGCTTGAGTGCTGCGGGGCCACAGCCGGCAATGAAAATGAGGGAAGGACACGGTTTCCGCGCCGAACAGCTTCCCCGCGGTTTGGGTGGCATGGGCACGGTCCAATATAATCAGTCTTTCGTCGAGGCAGAGTCAGATTCTCAGCAGTGAGGGTGTCGATATTTTTCCCGTTAAGCCGAACTTGAAGGCGAACTATGGCCCGGAACAGTACTTGTGCTCGGCGCGGGGCTCCCGCCCAGTGAAGTCAAAGCACGCCCCCATCTCCGCCGCAATGCGGTCCGCGAGCCGCATGGCGCGCGTGATGTTATTGCTGGCGCTGGCGTTCGCAGCCGTTGCAGCACTGGCGCAGACGCCGCAAACCATCGAATCGATTCGTGTCATCGGCAACCGGCGCATCCCCAAGGAGACCATTCTGGCCCGCCTGTTCACCCACCAGGGCGACACCTACGATCCGATCTCCATTGAGCGGGACTTCAACTCGCTTTGGAACACGAATTACTTCGAAAATCTGCGCATCGAGCGCGAGGACTCGGAGAAGGGCGTCATCCTGAACATTTTCGTTGTGGAGAAGCCGACCATCCGCGAGATCGTCTACAAAGGCAACAATTCCGTGTCGCAGTCGGACATCCTGGATCGCTTCAAGAAGGAAAAGGTCGGCATCTCGGTGGAGAGCCAGTACGACCCGGCCAAGATCAAGCGTGCTGAGACGGTGATCAAGGAACTGCTTTCAGAGCACGGGCACCAGTTTGCCACCATCAAGACCGAAGTGAAGACGATTCCGCCCGCGTCGGTGCAGGTGATCTTCAACATCAAAGAGGGCCCCACGGTGAAAGTGGGCCAGATCAAGTTCAACGGCAACCAGCACATCAGCAGCCTTTTGTTGCGGCGCTCGATGAAGAACCTGAAGCCAATCGGCATCCCTTACTCGCTCATCTTCGAGAACCTGTTTCCGCAGACCTTCGACGCTTCAAAGCTTGAAGAAGACACCGAGCGTGTGCGCCTGGCCTACCGCGACAAGGGGTACTACAACGCGGCGGTGGAAGAGCCGAAGACGCAGATTCGGGACCAGGGCGGTCTTAACTGGTTTACCTTCCGCCCCAACAAAGGCAAGCGCATCGACATCCTGATGCCGATTGAAGAGGGCGCGCGCTACAGGCTGGGTACGATCACCTTCACCGGCAACAAAGAGATCAGCAACCTGAGGGCGCTGCGCGCAACTTTTCCGGTGAAAGACGGCGACTGGTTTGACGCTTCGCTGATGCAAAAGGGGCTGGAAAACCTTAAGAAAGCATATGGAGCGTTGGGCTTCATCAACTTCGGCGCGATTCCCAAGCCAAGCTTCGACGAACAAAAGAAGGCGGTCTCGCTGGACATCGATATCGACGAAGGCAAGCGGTTTTACGTTTCGCGGATTGAGTTCCAGGGCAACACAACCACCCGCGACCGAGTCATCCGGCGCGAGCTGATGCTGGAGGAAGGCCAGGTCTACAACTCGCAGTTATGGGAGTACAGTCTTCTGCGCCTGAACCAGTTGGAATACTTTGACCCGCTCAGGGTGGATCAGGACTCCGAGGCGCACCAGGACGCGGAGGCGGGCACTGTGGACCTGCTGCTGAAGGTGAAGGAGAAGGGCAAGAACTCGATCGGCCTGAACGGCGGCGTCAGCGGCTTGTCGGGCGCCTTTCTGGGCGTGAATTACCAGACCAACAACTTTCTGGGCCTTGGCGAAACGCTGAGCGTGCAGGGCAACCTGGGCAACGTGAGCAGGCAGTTTCTGTTTGGATTTTCGCAGCCCTACTTGCGCAATCGGCCGTTCAACGTTGGCTTCCAGATTTTCGATAACAAGCAAGACTACAACGCATCCAAGAACTACCAGGCCACAACCGGCCAGTCAGTCAACCTGACGGCGGCGCAGCAGTCTCTGACGCAGAATTACAACCAGGCCTCGGTGGGGACCAATATTTCTATCAGCTATCCATTGAAGCGGCACGCCTTCCAGCGCGTGGGCCTGACCTATTCGCTGCAGAAGTCGACAATTACCGCGTTCAGCACGGCGTCGCAGACATTTTTCCAGACCATCAGCTTCCGCTCCGGGATTCAGGGTTCGAATGCGCTGGCCGGCATCGTCAACAGCTCCGCCTCGTTCAGCTATATCTACAACACGGTGAACAACCCGTTGCGGGCGCGCACCGGCAAGGAATACACCGTGGCGTTCCAGGTGGCGGGCCTCGGCGGCAACGTGCGCTACATTGCGCCTGCGGTGGCCTTCAAGGAATACCGGCCCATCCATTACCTGAAGTTTTCGCCAACGGGAAGAAATGTGCTTGCGATGCGCGCTCAAATCGCCTATGTGCAGGGGTTTGGCGGCGACGTTGCACCCCCCAACAACCGCTTCTACTCCGGCGGCGAGGGTGAATTGAGAGGCTTCGATGTCCGCGGAGCGACTCCGTATGGATATGTGCCCAATCGCATCAACATTCAGTTGACCAACCCGGACGGAAGTTGCGTGCCTCGCGACCCGACCAATCCTGAGGACAACCAGTGCATTCAGGTGCCCTTGCCGGTGTACGGCATCGCATCGATCGGCGGCGATACCAGCCTGACCAGCAACCTGGAATACCGCATTCCCATCGCCGGCCCGGTTTCCTTCTCGTTCTTCGACGACTTTGGCATCGACGTGGCGCTCAACAAGGGACAGTTGATGCAGAGCCCGGAGGGTTTTGCGACGCTGACCTCGCCGCTGTATGGATGCCCGGTATTCAACAACGGCTCCTGCCAGGGCGGGATTCCTGGTTCGCAGGTTGGATTCCAGCCGAATATCCGGCCGATCGCCGGCACCAATTTCGTTCCGCGCATGTCGACAGGCGCCGAGATATCGGTCATCATGCCGGTGATCAACGCGCCCTTCCGGCTCTACTACGCATATAACCCCCTGCGCCTCTATGAGCAGCCGTTCTGTAACAACGTCACCCTTGGAGGCAACAAGGAGAGCTGCTCAGCGCAGCTGATCACCCGCGACCTGTTCCCGCCGGGCGGGGCGGGTGACTACACCTACCAGCAATCGATACAGGCTTACGGATCGCAGTATCTGTTCCGGGAGCCCCGCAAAACCTTCCGTCTGACCGTTTCCACGACGTTCTAGGTATGTATGCGCTGCATTGGCTTTGCAGGCGTTCATGCTCAGCTGCAAATATCAGGTCGTGCTCTGCCATAACGCGGATTCTTTGAAGCACGCTTTATGGAAAATGCTCAGAGAGTGGTTTTCTGGTTTGGATTTCGCCGCAGTTGCCAGCAGGGACTCAAGCCCGCCTGGGGAAAAAGGGATACCGAGCAGGGCACGTCTTCTGTGCCGAGATAGTCGTATTCCTCCTTGTTGCCCTTGAGCGGCACGGTTAGGAAGTGGTTGACGCTTACCGTGGACTTGGGCGAGCCATGCAGCCTGAAAATGGTCCAATCGCCAACATAGGCGATTACCAGGGCTGCTACCAGGACCACGACCACGCGAATCAACCGACGCTTCATCCCGTCTCACCTTTCTCGAGCAGGTTTGACTCTTGCTTCAGGGCCACACCGGTAAGCTGTCGCCGGCGCGCCTCTGTGAGGCAGAGGGCCAGTTGGGCGGCGGCCTGCTGGTAGTTCAGGCCCTCGGCACGAATGTTGGAGATGCAATTGCGCTCGGCGTCGGTGCGGTCCGGGCGCGGGTCCCAGGTGATGTAAGCGCCGAGCGAGTCGGGCGAACTGAGCCCGGGGCGCTCACCGATGAGCACCACGGAGATTTGCGCCTGCAGGGCAAAGGCGATGGGATCGCCGATGGCCACGCGGCCCTGCTCGACGACGCAGATCGGCGTCAGCTTCCAACCGTCCAGTCGGGGCAGCAACTCCCTGAGCAGCGGCGCAACGTGCCGCTCAACAGCCAGCGCGGAAAGTCCATCCGCGACGATCAGCGCCAGATCCGATGGGCCGGCGTTGC
>PMOF01000127.1 GCA_003162495.1 Acidobacteriaceae bacterium | reverse complement strand
ACGTGGGGCGGCCTCGTGGGCATCGGGCCGATTCCCGTGCTGATGGATGGCGGGCATGTGACTTCACCGAGCGTGGCGTTTTTCTCGCCCAAGGGCGTGTGGGACGTGGAGAATCACGGCGTCGATCCGGATGAGGTGGTGGAGCAGGATCCGAAGGCGGTGAGCGAGGGGCACGATCCGCAACTGGAAAAGGCGGTGGCGCTGGCGCTGGCCGATCTTGCGCAGCATCCGCAGGCGCAGCCGGAAAAGCCGAAGTATCCGGATTATCACCATTGAGCATTCGGCACGGAGCATGGGGCGGAGGCAAGCTTGAGTCAGACTGCACAGGAACACAGAATCACACATTCTGTGTTCCTGTGAGGTTGGTCCGAGGAAACTTTTGATTCTGCCCGAGTTAGAGCGGGCTCCACAGTTTCACTGCCCAAAAACGCGCTTTATTTAGGTGGGGGAGGCGTGGGGTCGTCCGGTGGGACGGGCATCTCCGCATTCCTTCCTATTGCCATTGTGCGCCGGGGAGGGTTTATTTTTCGCACCACCTGCGGCGGGGCAGACGCCTTCGGCCAGCTTCAGCGCAGGCTCCCGGCCGGGAAACGGGAAACGGACGGCTGAGCTTCGCGGTCTCCCACCCTTCCGCGATAAAACTGCGGAAGGATGGGGCACCCTCACTCTTGTGATAACTCAAAGCGCGGGCCACCCGCCAGATCACAGCCCGAATAAAATTGGGGTCATGATCCCCTGAGCGCAATTGAACAACATGAGGCAGTCGGGGATTTGGGCGAGATGTATACTCTTCGCCATGGCAGTGACATGCATATTTTGAACATTGAGCGGGACGGCCTAGATGGCCTGATTGTGACGTTCTCGGACGGGACATATGGCGCGTATGTGATCGAGGAATTGCTTGAGCTGAGGCCATGCCGAGAACTAGCCCGTGAGCAGGGCATGCAAAATCACCCCCCCCCCGCAAACTGAGATTCAGGATTCAGTTGACGGTGCGAGGGGGTTGCGTCGAGGGGGCGCGAATGGCAAGCATGAATTACCGCGCCGCTGATGGCCCTGCTTAGCGCTGGACGGCGGCTTCGCATTCCCTCCTGTTGCCATTATGCGCTGGGGAGGGTAATTTTGCGCACCACCTGCGGTGGGGCAGACGCCTTCGGCGGGCCTTGGGGCGGGCATTCGGCGGACGAAGACCTGTCCGCTGGGACCCTATTGAGCAACATGAGGCAGTGGGTAATTGGGGCGAGATGTATACTCTTTGCCATGGCAGTGACATGCATATATTAAACGTTGAGCGGGACGGCCGAGATGGCCTGATTGTGACGTTCTCGGACGGGACATACGGCGCGTATGTGATCGAGGAATTGCTTGAGTTGAGGCCCTGCCGAGAACTAGCCCGTGAGCAGGGCATGCGAAATCACCCCCCCCCCGCAAACTGAGATTCAGGATTCAGTTGACGGTGCGAGGGGGTTGCGTCGTGGGGGCGCGAATGGCAAGCATGAATTACCGCGCCGCTGATGGCCCTCCTTAGCGCCGGACGGCCTCTTCGCATTCCCTCCTATTGCCATTGTGCGCTGGGGAGGGTAATTTTGCGCACCACCTGCGGTGGGGCAGACGCCTTCGGCGGGCCTTGGGGCAGGCATTCGGCGAACGAAGACCTGTCCGCGGGGACCCCAAGTGGCGCGAAGGATGGGGCACCCGCACCTTTTTCGATTGGTTCAAGGTTGGGCCGCCTGCCTGGAAAGCTTTGTCGAACCGCTAGCGTTTCAAGGGGGCCAGAGTGACCTCGAACAGGCTTCTGGTTGTTGACGATGACCCTGCGAGTTCCGCAATCAGCGGGCGCATTGCCCGCGGATGCGGCTATGACGCCATCATCACGACAGACACAGATGATTTCCGATCCAGGGTCTTGTCCTGGGAGCCGACCGTGATTGTGCTCGATCTTTCCATGCCTGAGATGGATGGCGACCAGGTCATGGCCTGGCTAGCAAAACAGGGCTGCAAGGCGCACATACTGATCGTAAGCAGCCACGAGTTGACTCGACTGCGGGAGGCCGAGGCGGCCGGGCGTTCTCTGGGCCTGAGAATGGCAGGTGTCTTTAAGAAGTCACCGCAAGTTGACAAGCTACGGGACATCTTCCGGGAAATCTACGACGCGGCAGGGGTGCTCTCGATCCAAGATATATCCAACGCCTTGATCAATCGGGAATTCCGGCTCGTGTATCAGCCCCTAATCGAACTAAAAGGTGGAACCGTAATCGGTTTCGAGGCTCTAGCTCGTTGGGACCATCCCAGGCAAGGCCCAATTCCGCCGTCTACCTTCGTTCCCATGATGGAAGCCAACGAAATCATGAACGAGTTCACGTCCCGGATATTGGAGATTGCGTTGGACGAGATGCGCCTGTGGAACGGTGGGATGAATGGCAGGGTTGCAATCAATGTTTCGGCGGCCATTTTCGGGTCCATCGGGATTGATGAGATGGTCAGGACACAATGCATCGACAAAGGAATTGACATCCACCGCATCACGATTGAAATAACAGAAACCGCGGTCATGACCGAATCAGGCCAGGTCGGAGCTTGTCTGGGGCGTCTTAAAGAGTTGGGCGCGCAATTGTCGATCGACGATTTCGGCACCGGATATTCGTCGATTGTGAAGCTGCATCAGCTGCCTTTTTCAGAACTGAAGATCGACAGATCGCTAATTACGGACTGTGTTTTCGATCTTCAGAGAAGCATTCTGGTAAGAGCCCTGATCGACCTCGCCCACAATTTGAATAAGAAGGTGGTGGCCGAAGGAGTGGAAACCGTGGAGACGTTACGCTTGCTCCGCGAATGGGGCTGCGACTTTGCCCAAGGCTACTTCATCGGCAGGCCGATGCCTCCCGACGAGGTGATTCCATGGCTTCGGCAGCACGCGACCCGCAACAACGCATCCCTTAACGAGCTGCTTTAATAGCGAAAGGGAGACAAAGATGAGGAATGGGAAGCGGGGTATGT
>PMOF01000294.1 GCA_003162495.1 Acidobacteriaceae bacterium | reverse complement strand
GTGGTTCGTCACGGCCACGTGTCGGTCAATGGCCGCAAGGTCAACATTCCCTCTTACCAGGTGAATGCGGGCGACGAAATCGCCATCCGTGAAGGTGCTAAGAAGCTGGTGATCGTGGAGCAGGGCGCGCAGTATGCTTCGCAAAATCCCGTTCCTGCATGGCTTGAGATTAACTTCGAGACCTTCACCGGTCGCGTGCTCTCACTGCCCAAGCGCAAGGACGTATCGCTGCCCATCAACGAGCAGCTGATCGTCGAGCTTTACTCGAAGTAAGTAGTACAGGGAATAGGGAAGAGGGAACAGGGAATAGAAAACACGATCGCATCAGCGTCGTAATCTAGTCCCTAGTCCCGAGTCCCTAGCCCCTGAATTCCAACCGAAGGAGAACTTGCGCGGCCGCCGCAAAATGCATCGCGACGTACATGCCGCGCGGGAAAAGAGACAACGCATATGCTTTGGAGAGGATTTCAAAAACCGAAGCGCCTGGCAGTGGATGCCGAGACGCTCAGCGACACATTTGGAAAGTTCAGCGCCCAGCCCTTTGAGCGCGGCTTTGGCACCACCATCGGCAACGCGCTTCGCCGCACGCTGCTCAGCTCCATCGAGGGCGCCGCGGTTACCGCGATTCGCATTGAGGGCGTGCTCCACGAGTTCCAGTCCATCGGCGGCGTGGTCGAGGATGCCACCGACATCATCCTGAATCTCAAGCAGGTTCCCTTTAAGCTCGCGGGCGACGGACCCAAGGCGCTCTATTTGCGCGCCGACCAGCCGGGCGTGGTCACATCCGGCATGATTGAGGCCGATGGCGACGTGGAGATCCTGGACAAGAACGTCTATATCGCCACTCTTTCAGAAGGCGGCAAGCTGGACATGGAGATGCGCCTGAAGCGTGGGCGCGGCTATATCTCCGCCGACAAGAATTTCGATGCCGATCTTGGCCTGGGCTTCATTCCCGTGGACTCGGTCCACTCGCCGGTGCGCCGCGTGAACTACGTGGTCGAAGCCGCGCGACTTGGCCAGATCACCGATTATGACAAGCTCACGCTGGAAGTGTGGACCAACGGGGCCGTGCTGCCCGCAGACGCTGTCGGCCTGGCCGCCAAGCTGCTCAAGGACCACATGAACATCTTCATCAACTTCGAAGAGGAAATCGAAGCCGAGGCGCGCGGCGAAGAGGGCCGCACGCTGCTGCGCAACGACAACCTCAATCGCTCGGTGGAAGAACTGGAGTTGTCGGTTCGCAGCTACAACTGCCTCAAGAACGCCAACATCCAGAGCATTGGCGAACTGGTGCAGAAGACCGAAGCTGAAATGCTCAAGACCAAGAACTTCGGCCGCAAGAGCCTCAACGAAATCAAGGAAATCCTCGCGCAGATGGGCCTTTCGCTGGGCATGAAGATCGACGAAAACGGCAACGCGGTTCCCGGGCCTACCAGCATTCCGCCCGCCGCTGCGCTGGCCGCCAGCTACAGCCACTACGACGACGAGGACGAGCCATTGGATTCGGTCGATATGCTGTTGCCTACCGAGACGGAGAACTTCTAACAAATGTCGCTTCGAGAAGTGCACAAGTCTGGGTGCCCCACGTCTCGTTTTTGAGACGTGGGCTCTAGAAGGAAAATTTCCGAAAGAGAGTTTCACCATGCGCCATCGCAATGCAGGATTCAAGCTCGGACGCAACACCAGCCACCGCCGCGCTCTATTGCGCAATCTGGTTACGTCCGTGCTCGTCGAAGATCGCGTCGAGACTACCGTGGCCAAAGCCAAGGCCGTCCGTCCCCACGTGGAAAAGATGATCACCCTGGGCAAGAAGGGCGATCTGCACTCACGCCGTCAGGCTCTCAGCTTTCTCATGACCGACAAGGCCGTGGATCGGCTGTTTGAAACCGTAGCCCCGCGCTACGGCGACCGCCAGGGTGGCTATCTGCGCATCGTCCGCACCGGATTCCAGAAGGGCGATGGAGCCGAAAAGGCATTCATCGAACTGCTGGGCGCCGAGAAGCAGCTCGATGCCAAACGCCAGAAGCGCGACGACATCAAGGCCAAGAAGCGCGCCGAACTGGAAAAGCATTTGGAAGAAAGCAAGAAGGAAGAACCCGGCGAAGAAGCCGCATAGGACTTGCCGTCTAGGCATTTCTTTCTTGCTTCAATGGACTAGCGGGCGCATCCTTCGCGGGGTGCGCCCGCGATTTTTTGTGAGCCACTTTTCAGAGTTCGAAGCCAACATCAAAAGCGCGACAAATTGCTTGGGCCGCACGCTGCCCTTACGCGGCTCTTGCCAGCCGCTTGGGTTTGAAGGCGCGCATGAAGAGATAGACCAGCAATTGCAGAGTGATCACGCCGCAGCAGTCCAGCAGCACGTCCCAGGGGGTGCCGGTGCGGTTGGGCAAATAGGTCTGGTGCCACTCGTCGGCGCTGGCAATGAGCCCTGTGCCCAGCAGCGCCAGCAAGGAGTCTTCAAGGAAACGCGAGTGGGGCAGCGTCCGCCACCAGGCGCGCAGCCACGCCAGCCCGATGGCCCCGTAGGCGAGAAAGTGGCCGGACTTGCGGATCAGGTGATGGATGATCTCCCACTGGCCATTGCTGACTCTGCCGAAGAGTGCCTCGTAAAGCCGCCGCAGCGGGCCGCTGGTGTGGTCGGCCCCAAACAGCTCCGTTGACTCCACCACAATGACCGCAATGCCCAGAACCACCGGCAACCAGGTGCTGATCGCATACCCTAATCCGTGCTTTTTATTCGACACGATAGTTGGGCGCCTCCCTGGTGATAATCACGTCGTGTACATGACTTTCGCGCAGGCCGGCGCCGGAGATGCGCACAAATACAGCTTTCTCCTGCAGCTCCGCAATGGAGCCGCAGCCCACGTAGCCCATCCCGGAGCGCAGGCCGCCGACCAGTTGGAACACCATCGACTCCAGCGGACCGCGATAGGGCACGCGACCTTCAATGCCTTCGGGAACAAATTTGGCCAGGCGGTTCTGGCTGGCGCGCTCGCGCTGCACCACGCCCTCGGTCCCCATTTCTGCGCTGGCCATGTCGGCGGTGCTCTGGAAGTAGCGCTCGCCGGAACCCTGGCTCATAGCGGTCAGTGAGCCCATGCCGCGATAGCTCTTGAAGCTACGTCCCTGGTAGAGAATGGTCTCACCGGGGCTCTCATCCACACCGGCAAACAGCGAGCCGATCATCACCGAGCTGGCGCCTGCCGCGATGGCTTTGGTGATCTCGCCCGAGTACTTGATGCCGCCGTCGGCGATGATCGGCACACCGTATTCGCGGGCCGCGCGATAGGCTTCGGCAATGGCCGTAATTTGCGGCATTCCGGCGCCGGTCACCATGCGCGTCGTGCAGATGGAGCCTGGCCCGATGCCCACCTTGATGGCGTCAGCGCCGGCTTCAATCAATGCCATCGCGCCCTCGTAGGTGGCCACGTTACCGGCCAGCAGGCCCACTTCAGGGAACTGCTTCTTCACAGCGCTTACCGCGTGCAGCACGCGGGATGAGTGGCCGTGCGCCGAGTCGATGACCAGCACATCCACGCGCGCNNATATCCTTGACCGTGATTAATCCCTTCAACTCGTACTGATCGTTCACCACCAGCAGTTTTTCCACGCGGTGCTTGTGCAGGATCAGCTCCGCCTCTTCCAGGGTGGTGCCCACTGGCACCGTGATCAGGTTGTCCCTGGTCATCACGTCGCCAATGGGAATGTCGGTGCGGGTTTCAAAGCGAAGATCGCGATTGGTGAGGATGCCCACCAGGCGCTTACCTTGGGTTACCGGCACGCCGGAAATCTTGTAGCGCCGCATCACTTCCAGCGCATCGCCGATCATCTGATCCGGCCCGATGGTGACCGGGTCGACGATCATACCGCTCTCAGAGCGTTTTACTTTGTCGATTTCGCCGGCCTGGTCGCCGATGGTCAGGTTGCGGTGCACAATGCCGATGCCGCCCTGCTGGGCCATAGCTATGGCCATGCGCGACTCAGTCACCGTGTCCATGGCAGACGAGAGCAGCGGCGTATTCAGCGTGATGGCGCGGGTCAGCTGGGTTTGTGTGCTCACCTGCATGGGCACCACGTCGCTGTAGGCAGGCACCAGCAACACATCATCAAAGGTGAGGGCTTCGGGTAGGTTTTTTGCCAGCATAATGCTCTGATGCGCCTGTCGCGCCGAGGATTCGAGTCCCCGCGCGGCAGGCGCGTATGTCTATTGTAGCGGAGGGGGCTAAGGGCCTTGAGTCTTAAGTCGGAGACGTTCCATTGGAGAGCATTTCGTTTGGCAGTCTTTCCAGGATTCCCAGGTTGCGCGCCATGCGGACGGAGATGCGCACCGGGATGCATTCCAACTCTCCGCATGTCAGGACAAGGCATCTTCGAAAGAACCATTTTGTCTCGGAAATTCTGATTTCATTCCAGGGAATGCGGAGCGGGGGGTGGCCGAATCGGAAGAAGAATATCACGGATAAATAGACAGCGTCTTCTGCGACGACAATGCGAATCACGCTGTTATAGTGACACCAGAATCGCATATATACTGTGTAGAAAAATGGTCCCGCGCTCTTGGTGTCTCCGTAAGGTTCAGACTGCCTCCTGAAGCGCCTTGCAAGAGTGAGCCAGCCGCTGAAGAGGCTGATGGCGAAGCAAACGAAGCACCAAAATGCCACGATAAAGACGGCATAAATATACGGATTCTTCAACAGCAGCTGGTTCAGTCCGTCTTGCACTTTGCGCCTCTTGAATGCCGCATTCCGGGAAAAGCGCGACTACAACGTTTCGCAAACCACCGCATCACACCCCCACCGGGAACGGCTTGGGGCTGGATTCATCGGTGTTTGCGCCGCCGCTGCGCCAGCGCTCGAAGCGGCCTTGCAGCAGGCTCATCAGGCCGGTGTACCAGTAGCCAATCACGAACAGAATCAAAAACGGCGCAGTAAAGTAGTTGTGGTTTGAGAAGGTATAGAGAATTGCCAAAAGAAAATAGCAGCCCAGCAGCAGCTCGATCCACGGCGCCAGCACCAGCCGCTTGCGGTATACGGCTGCCTGGGATTTTTCGCCTTTCTTGGCCACGCGATACTTGGGAGTGCGGGCAAAGGGGCTCTTGATGCCCAGCAGCGCCTCCATCACTGCCTTGGTGTTGGTGACCGTGAGGCCAATGCCCAGCGCCATCAGCAAGGGCAAAAAGAGGAACGTCCTGATCCAGTTCCGGGGGAAGAGCTCGCGCTGGCTCACCAGATAAAACACGGCGATGGAGAAGCTGGAGGCGGCGAACAGCGGGAAATCGATCAGCAGCATCTGGAACCAGCCCTGGTAGAAGCGGCAGACCATGGCCGGAATCAGCAATGCGGACATGACGATCATCAGCGGATAGCTGAGGTTGGCGGTAAGATGATAAACAGCCTCGATCTTGATGCGCCGCGGCAGGTTCGACTTGAACATCATCGGCAACACTTTGATGCTGGTTTGAATAAGCCCCTTTGCCCAGCGCGCCTGCTGCGTCTTGAAGGCTGTCATCTCGATAGGTAACTCGGCTGGACATTCAACATCAGGTAGATACTTGAACTTCCAGCCGGCTAGTTGCGACCGGTAACTCAGGTCGGTATCTTCCGTCAGCGTGTCGTGCTGCCAGCCTCCGCCGTCGGCAATGGCTTGGATCCGCCACATGCCGGCCGTGCCGTTGAAGTTGAAGAAGTCGCCGCTGCGCACGCGCGCTCCGTGCTCCAGCACAAAGTGGCCGTCCAGCAGAATCGCCTCAATCTGCGTCAACAGGCTGTAATCGCGATTGAGGTGAGTCCAGCGCGTCTGCACCATGCCGATCTCCGCTTCGGCAAAGTGGTGGATCACCTTCATCAGCCAGTCGGGCGCCGGCACAAAGTCGGCGTCGAAAATGGCCACGTACTCGCCCCTGGCCACCTTGAGGCCTTCGTCCAGAGCTCCCGCCTTATAGCCATGACGGTTTGTCCGATGAAGATAGACAATCGGATGGCCCAGTGCCGCGTAACGGTGCACCAGGTCCGCGGCTACCTCTTGGGTCTCGTCGGTCGAGTCGTCCAGCACCTGAATCTCAAGCTTCTCGCGCGGATAGTCCAGCGCGCAAATCGCCTCAAGCAGCCGGTCAATCACGAACTGCTCGTTGTAAATCGGCAGTTGCACCGTCACCCGCGGCAGCTCATCGAAGTGCAGCGGCGGTTCCGCGATGTAGTTTTTGCGGTACTTGAAATAGAGATAGACCAGCGTATAGCGGTGGACGCCATAGATGGCCAGAACGACCATCACCCCGAAGTAAGGCAGCAGCAGCGCCGCGTCAAAGGAATTCCAGTGATAGAGCCCCTTGAAAGTAATGTCGGTCGACCGCATCGCCTTCAAATAGTGGATTAGACCGTTCTGGGGCGCGAACGCCAGATGCGCGGCCACACCCGTCCACACCCGGTTAGCCAGGCAGGCGACGGGTTTCATCAGGTTCACAAGCACGGCAGACAGGGGGAGCCTCCACGACCGGATCATGTTCATTGTATGGGATGCGGATAGGGATGCCGGAGCCGGAGTACCGTCAGCAATTCCGTGGGTGCCGTGATTCGTAAGCCGCCGATCGTCTTTCCAGACGGTGGCCCAAAGCGTGTTTTGCCGTCTGAAAGCAAATGATCCGCTCTGGCCTGCACGGCCGCACTCAGAACCGGACGATCTTTCTCCGCGAGCGTCACCGCATCGATTTGCCCTACCTCGCTTGGATGGCGTAATGTTCACTTCCAGTTGGAGATATCCCCTACGCTGGCTTCATTCCCTATCGTTGCGGCTCCGGGCGGCAGTTTCCTGCTCGAAACTCGGACGCCTGCCGAGGTCTTTACCCTTGAAGACCTGAACGAAGAGCAGCGCCAGATTGCCGCAACGGCCATCCAGTTTGCCCGCGCAGAGATTCTGCCTGCCGCCGAAGCTATTGAAGCCAAGCAGCCGGGCGTTATGCAGACTCTGATACGCAAGGCCGCCGGGCTGGGGTTTACGTCAGTCGATATTCCAGAGGAATACGGCGGCATGGGGATGGACAAGACCACCTCGGCGCTGATTTCCGATCACCTGTCGGTGCTGGCGAGCTTCTCCACGGCATTTGGCGCTCACATCGGCATCGCTACGCTGCCGCTGGTCTGGTACGGAACGGAGGAGCAGAAGCAGCGCTACCTGCCCAAGCTGGCGACAGCGGAGTGGATCGGTTCCTATGGGCTCTCTGAGGCCAGTTCCGGGTCAGACGCAATGAACGTCCGCACCCGCGCCACCCTCTCGGCCGACGGCAAGCACTACACGCTGAACGGCGAGAAAATGTGGATCACCAACTGCGGCATCGCCAGCCTGTACACGATTTTCGCCAAGATCGATGGAGAGAAATTTTCCGCATTCCTCATCGAGCGCGATACGCCGGGCCTGACCGTGGGCGCAGAGGAACACAAGCTGGGCATTCATGGATCGTCCACCTGTCCGCTGGTGTTGCAGGACTGCAAAGTGCCTGTCGAAAACCTGCTCGGAGAGGCCGGCAAGGGCCACCACATTGCCTTCAACGTGCTCAACGTAGGCCGCCTCAAGCTGGCCATCGCCTGCATCGGCGGGGCTCGCCACGCGCTTGCGCACACCATTCGTTATGCCAAACAGCGCACCGCTTTCGGAAAGCCCATTGCGGAGTTCGGCCTGATCCAGCGCAAGATTTCGGCTGGCGCTGCCCGCCTTTTCGCCGCCGAAAGTATGGCTTACCGCACGGTTGGCATGATCGATTGCGCCCTCGCCCAGCTTACCCCGGAAGAGGCCCGTTCGCCACGCGAGATTCAGCGCCGCATCGAGGAATACGCCGTCGAATGTTCCATCCTGAAAGTTTACGGTTCGGAGATGATGAGCCTGGTGGCCGACGAGTTGGTGGCTACCATGGGCGGCTATGGGTACGTCGAGGAGTATCCAGCCGAGCGGTTCTATCGCGACGCGCGCATCAATCGCATCTTCGAAGGCACCAACGAGATCAACCGCCTGATCATTACCGGCTGGCTGATGAAGCGGGCGCTTGCAGGGCAACTCCCGTTGCTGCCGGCGATCAAGAAGCTCATGGACGAGGTGATGCAACCGCCGAGTTTCGATGCCGGGGCGGAGACGAGCGAGCCGCTGGCGCACGAGGCCGAGGTCTTGGTGGCGACTAAAAAGATAACCCTGTTCGCGGCCGGAGTGGCCAGCCAGCGCTTCATGGCCGCCCTTCAGGACGAGCAGGAAGTGATGGCCGACCTTGCCGACATCATTATGCAGGTCTTTGCGCTGGAGTCCGCGCTGTTGCGGGCGCGCAAGCTCGCCAGTTCGCGTCGCAGCCCGGCTGACGTTGCTGCGGCCATCACCGGCCTGCTGGCAGAGGAGACCATGGAGATGGCCGAGCACGCCGCGCGCAGGGTGTTGGCTGCCTGCGCCGAGGGCGACCTGCTGCGGACTCAACTGGCCATCCTGCGCCGGCTGGCGCGTTTCACGCCCGCCGACGCAGTGGGATTGAGCCGCACCGTTGCCCGAGAATGCATTCGCCTCGAGCGCTACCCGCTGTAGGACGATAAGCCTCTGAATTGTAGTTCCTGGTAAGCATTCAATTCTATCGGGCTGCGGAATACACGATCCGGGGAGAGGCGGATGGTTGCCGTTCTGATGCCTGCATGGCCTCAGTCCTCGCGCAGCGCGACCATTGGTTCCACAGCCATGGCGCGTCGCGCGGGGAAGTAGCAGGAAGCCAGTGCCGCACACGCCAACACCGCGCCAACAGCCGCAAACGTCGATGGGTCCCACACGTTGACCACCACGAAGCTTCCCACGGCTCGTGCGGCTCCAAGTGCGAGAATCAGGCCAATCCCAAGGCCGGCAACGACAATAAGCATCGACTGGCGGTAGATCATTCTGAAGACGGAACCGCGGCTTGCCCCGAGCGCCATCCGCAAGCCGATCTCGTGCACGCGCCGACTCACCGCGTAAGAGACCACGCCATAGAGACCAATCACCGCGAGCGTCAGTCCAAGGCCGCCCATGATCGTAGCCATCGAGGCGCCAATCTGAAACAGCAAAAGTCCGTTCAGTGTATAAAGCCCCTGGCGCATGGTCTGCACCTGGAAGATGGGAATCTGAGGAGCAAGTGAGTGAATCGTCTTCTCCACCGTGGTAGCCAGGGCAAGCGGATCCCCCGTCGTCTTGAGTTGGAAGACCATCAAGCTGTTGCCGTTGACATGCTGCGCGTAGGGCAGGTAAAGGTAAGGCCGCGACTTGCCGCCGCCGAAGAGTTGAAATTCAGCGTCGCGCGCAATGCCAACCACCTCCAGCTTGCGCGTCTTTTCACTGCCCTTCCTGAAGGTGCGGCCCATCGGATCCTGATTCGGCCAGTATTTTCTGGCCATGCTTTCGCTGATCACGGCCACATCGCGGCCCTGCTCATTGTCCGCGTTTGAGAATGTGCGGCCGCGCACCATGCCGATGCCCATTGTTTGGAAGTATTCCGGCGACACAACGTTGTACCCCACACCGAAGTCGTTTGGGTTGGCCGGCGCCGCGGCGCCATCGACCAACACCGTATCGCCCCCATTTCCGAAGTAGCCCATGGGCACTGAACTCGCATGGCTCGCGGAACTCACGCCAGCTAACTGATCGAGACTGTCCAGGATGTTTCCCGCCAGGGCGCGCGTCTGCGCATCGCTCATCCCAATCTCGGCCGGATCAAGTGACAGGTTCAGCACTTGGTCCGGCTTGAATCCAAGATCCATGGTCTGCATGGCTGTGAGACTACGAACAAACAGGGCTGCCACCACAAGGAGCACCAGCGATCCGGCCATTTGCAAAGCGACCAGCGCATCGCGGAACCAATGACGGCCGCTGGTCACGCCGCGGCTGCCTTCGCGCAACATGCCATTCACGTTTGCCCTCGCCACGCGCAAGGCCGGTACGATTCCAACTACCAGCCCTGCCACAAGCGCGATCCCAAAGGAATAGAGAAAGATCCGCCAATCAAATCCCGACGACAGCGTGACGGGAATATCGGCGTGAACGTTGATCTGGCCGAGTGCAGCGCTGGCCCACATCCCCAAGAGCACACCCGCTCCTCCGCCTATCACTGCCAGCAGCACGCTTTCGGTAATCATCTGTCGCAGCAAGCGCGAACGGCGAGCCCCCAGCGCTGTCCGGATCGCCATTTCGCGCTCCCTGACCGTGGAGCGAACCAGCACCAGATTCGCCACATTGACGCAGGCCAGCAGAAGCACCATCGCGGCCAGCGATAGAAACAGTCCTGCGATTACATAAATCGTGTTTGGGTCGCCGCTGACGATGCGCAGACTGGACTCGGGAAGCGCCGACAAGATAATTTCTTTTTCAATCTCCGGCTGTTGCCGCGTCATATCCTGGGCAATCACACCCAGCTCAGCGGAGGCCTGCTTGAGGCTGACTCCTGGGCGCAAACGTCCATAGATGTTGAATTGCCGATTCTCCCATTTATTCAAAACGTCCGCGGGCGTGCCTTCGATCGTCATCTCCGACATCGGCATGAACGCCGCAACGGTGATAAAACTCTGTACGCCGTGAAACCCCCTGGGCGCCACGCCCACGACTGTGAAAGGATGGCCGTCTACAGCCACCGGCCGCCCCACCACATTTGGATCGCCGTTGAATTTTTCCATCCAGTAGTCGTAGCCGAGCACAATCACCGGATCCTGGCCCAGAACTTCGCCCTCGCTAAACAGGAAGAGTCTTCCAGCAGCGGGCTTGAGTCCCATCGCGCTGAAGAAGTTGCCGCTGACAAACGCGGTCATAATGCGCTGTGGCTGCTGGCCTTCGGTCGCAATTCCATCCATGCTCGTGCCGTTCGCAACGACCTCGCTGAACGAGTTCCCGCTCTGAGCGCGGATCTGCCTGAACTCCGGCCATGAAAAAAATGGCAGTATAGGTCCGTGGCTCTGGCTCAGGAACAGCCCGGCAATCTTTTGTGGATTCTCAACCGGAAGGGGCTTGAGAACGAGCGTGTTCACCAGGCTGAAAATGGCTGTGTTGGCGCCAATACCGAGAGCCAGCGTGAGCACCGCGGTGACCGCAAAGCTGGGCGCCCTGCCAAGCTGACGCAGCGCAAAACGAAGATCCTGAATCAAGCTTCCCATGCAAGCCTCCGCGCACACCCTGGCGCACCATACTGGATGTGCACGTTCGCTGCCAAACGACAATCAGCGTAAATAGTCGGTTTTGCGGGTCACAGGTTTGCTAAACGGGGCGGGGGACCGTGCGCGTTGTGCGGATTCGTGAATCGTTGTCCGAAACCGGACAACGCTGACGTGGACGGCTGGCACTGATGCTGGCTCAACCAGGGTCGGCACGTCAGGAAGTCAGCGAGTGATTAAGGCGTTGCCGGCGCCATCGCAGCGGCGAGCTGGGCGGGAGTGATGAAACAAGAATCCTCCACCCCGTTGGCAAGATGGTCGCCAGATATGAAGTGGTGCGAAAGAAGATTGGTTAATCGCCGAGTGAGATGGCGGGCTTGCCCGCGAGGCGCTGGCTGATGTGCTGGCCGAGGCGATCGGCAAAACTCCCCTTCGGACCAAGGGTTGTGTTGAGCAGAACAATGGCGGCGTAATCGCCTTTGGGATTGAAGAAGGCATAAGAGCTGTACCCGCCTGTCGCGCCGTTGTGCCAGTAGTTTCCCGATTCTGCTTCAAAGAGCCAGGCGAGGGCGATGCGGGTTCCAGGCAAGGCATCGGCGCGAAGTTCGTGCTGCTGCGTAAGTGCGGCAGAGAGTGTGTGCGCGGCGGCCGATTTGCCGGCAGGCTTGAGAGTTTCAGGATGAAGGTTAGCTTCAATATAGGTAAGCATGTCGGAAGCGGTGGAACGAACACCGCCGGCCCCTGCGAAGGCGTCCAGATCCCAGGCATGTGCCGGGCCGTGATCGCCGGCGTGGCCGGGGATGAAGCGGGCTTGCTGCTCGGCAGTGAGAGCGATGGTGGTGTCCTTGAGGCCCAGCGGGCCGGTGACTTCTTCCTTGAGCAGCGCAGGATACGAAAGACTGGAACGAACCGCGAGAGCTTGGCCTAGAAGACCGAAACCGAGGTTGCTATAGAGGAAGTCCGGCTTGGCAGGCCGCAACACTCCCTGTTTGGCGATGAAGGCGTAGAGATTGGCGGCGCTGTAGTCGGCGTAGGGGTTGTTGGGATCTGCCGGCTTGAAGTTATCGGGCATGCGAGGCAAGCCGGAGTGCTGCGTGGCCAGGTCAAGCAAGGTAATTTCATCGCCTGCCGGCTTGGCGACGGTTCCGGGCGGCAATAGCTCGCGGACGGGCTCGTCGAACCTGACTTTGCCCTGTTCCACTAACTGCGAAAGTATGAGGCCCGTGAACGTCTTGGTGATGGAGCCAATTTCGAAGATGGAGTCAGGCTTGGCCGCGCCATAACTCAAGATTCGACGAACGCCGTGCTCGACGACCGCGATCGAGACTCCTGCGCCGGTCGCAGGCGCCAGTTGGCCGGTCTTGAGTGCTTCAGTCAGGTCCTTGTCGAGCACCGATTGAATATCGGCCGCTGACACTGGAGGCAGCGCGGGATCAAATTTGGGCGGAACAATGGGCGCTGCCGCGACTGCGGAGGACTGGCGGGTGAAATTCAATGTGATTGAGCCGCCTTGCTCCCAGGTGCCGGTGAGGGCGTTGCCGTCGGCAGAGAGCTTGCCGGACCAGTGGCCATGGACGAGGGGCACGTCGAACGAGAAATCTGGGGCGGCAAAGTTCAATTTGGCGCACTCCAGACCCATTGCGCCCTGATCGAGGCTGTCGAGCGCGCAGAACTCCTGGCCACTTGCATCGCTCTTGACGTGGAGCTGGATGCGAAGCGTCGTGCTGCCGGCGGTGATTGTGCCGAGCCAGATTCCGTCGATGGCAGACGGCTTGGCGGCTGGGACGAACGGCTTCTCTCCCTCTGCCGCGGTATCGCGGGTGAAGTTGAGCGGCTGTGGAGTTCCCTGATCCCACGTTCCTGTGAGACCTTCGACGCCGACGTCTCCTTTCCACGTGCCGTGAACAGCGGGAACGCTGAAAGTGAGAGCCGGACCGCTCAAGTGAAAGTCGGCGCAGGGAATGCCGAGAGCGCCTTGATCGGTGCTGTCGAGAGTACCGGTGATGGCGCCGGCGGCATCGACCTTGAGATGAAGTTTTACATGGAGGGGGCCGAGTGTTCCCGTGTAATCGCCGGCGACATTCGGGGTTGGCTGGGCGAATATCGAGTTGATCGCGAGGGCGAGCAGAGCCAGGAGAAGCGGCAACGCGAGATCTGCCGCCGTGCATGAATGACAAGCGCCGCGCATGGAAAGAAGTCTCATCGGAATGATGGACATTATAAAGCATTCGCCGAGCCGGATAACCTATTACAGGATTGGGATGAAAAGAAGACGATCCCGGAAAAACGGCGGACAATGAAGTTGTTTCGGGATCAGGGGATGTTCGGTTAAGACTATCGATCGAAATGCAATTGATCTATGGATCGATTCACTTGGAATAGGGACTGGCAGAGAACATTGTTGAGAGAGACCTTGGCGAAGAGAACGCCTCGCCGAAGAGAACGCAGGCCATCGCGTTTCCAGAGCGAGTATGCGAACAACAGGTATTTACGTCATGCAAAAATCCTCCGTCCTGACGGCAGAATCGTCGCCAGGATGGAGGATGGATGGTGCTATAAGTGCGATAGGAAACGCTATTCGTCTTAGTGCTGCACGCGGACTGTCAGGCTCATGGTAACCGGAATCGCCTGATTGTCGAGCGTAGCTGCGCGGAAGTGGAAGCCGCGCACAGCTGCGACCACCGGGGCGTCCAGTTCCGGGTTGAGAGATTGGACGACCTCAATATCGTGAGCTTTGCCCTTCTGATCGATATTGAGTTGCAGCACAACTTGCGCGTCGTTCTGAATGGTGGTGGTGGCGGGAACCTGGACATCGATGAGAGAAACGACCTTGGCTGGAACCACTCCGGTGCTGACGGGGCGAACCTGGGTTGAGGCGGTGGCGTCGCTTGCTGGCTTGCTTGCGACGGCCGCTGCGCTGACGAACAACGGGGATAGCAGAATGCTAGCTACGAGAATACGGCGCATGATTTCCTCCGGAAGGTCAGATGTGACCAACACCACTTTAAACCGCTTCATAGACGATTGTCAATCTAATTTTTGCGTGCGTAAATATTTCAATAACTTACAGCATTTTTCTCCATTGAAATTGACGGAGTCTTCACAATCAGGACCGATTCTTCCCGCAATTTGAGATTTGCGGCCGAACCCCTTTGAATCGTGCCGCAAATCCTCGCCATCCTTCTCACCTGGGACGGAGCGCGGCCTGTCGGCTATATTCCTTGCATGAGATTTTTGGAACACTGCGCTTTGCGGATCGGCCCAATCGAATCGACCGCAGCCGCCGCTATCTTGTTGGCCGCAGCGTTCGTCTTGGCTGGCAGCCCGCTACTGGCGGCGCAGCAAACCATGCCCATGGATCGCAGCCACAACATGGCCGACATGACGCCGATTCCGCCGCCCGAGCAGCTTCCCGTTCCCATCCGCATGACTGGAATCGGCAACAGTCACATCACGATCAAGGCCAGCCCTGAGGCGCAGGCGTGGTTTGATCAGGGCCTGAGCTTGCTCCATGACTTTTGGGATTACGAGTCAGCGAAAGCCTTTGAGCAGTCGATTCGCGTGGACCCGAATTGCGCCATGTGCTGGTGGGGACTTGGCCAGGCTGAGGGGTTTCGCGGCAGCGACAATCAGTTCTACGGCAACCGCGCCGTGGCGGAAGCAATGCGGCTGAAAGGCCATGCCAGCGCAACCGACAAGCTGTATATTGAAGCGGCGGCAGCTGA
>PMOF01000318.1 GCA_003162495.1 Acidobacteriaceae bacterium | reverse complement strand
TTTGACGACTACGCGCGCGGGGTCAATCTTTTCATCGCGCAAAATCCCGATTCCCTGCCACCCGAGTTCAAGCTCCTGTTCTATCGTCCCCAGCCGTGGAGCGGCGAGGACTCGCTCAGCATCGGCCTGATGATGGTCGACACGCTCGACACACATTGGTACGCCAAGCTCTTCCGGGAGCAGATCGCGGCCAAGCTGCACAATCCCCGGCTCGAGAGCAGCCTGTACCCGGTGGGGTCGTGGCGCGATCACCCGCCCACCGGCACGGTAATTGACTGGAGCCAGCCGCATCCCGCGCCGCCCGGCACAACCGACGACGATGACGATGAGCGCACCCAAGCCAGTGCCGCGCAGGGCCCCGCTGAAATACCTGCTGACCTGACTTCGCATGAGACCCCGCGCGACCTGCGTGCCCTGCTCGGTCTGCCCGATTGCGACGGCTGCACGCCCGGCTCCAACAACTGGGTCATTGCCGGGCAGCACACCGCCAGCGGCAAGCCGCTGCTGTCGAACGATATGCACCTTGGCCTTACCGAGCCCAACATCTGGTTCATGGCCGACTTGCATGCGCCGGGATTTCACGTTGCCGGGGTCACGCTGCCGGGCATGCCGTTTGTGATTGCAGGCCATAACGAACACGTGGCCTGGGGCCTTACCTCGCTTTACGGTGACGTGCAGGACCTCTACGTGGAGAAGCTGGATGGCAAGGGCAATTACCTGGCGTCCGACGGGAGATTGAAACCGCTCACCGTGAATCACGAAGTGATTGCTGTGCGCGGCGGGCGCGATGTCCAGTTCGACGTT
Source organism: Acidobacteriaceae bacterium (assembly GCA_003162495.1). Lineage (GTDB taxonomy): Bacteria > Acidobacteriota > Terriglobia > Terriglobales > Acidobacteriaceae > Telmatobacter. The sequence continues at coordinate 2,041 of PMOF01000318.1, read as the reverse complement.
CAATCCACCGCCCATGGGCCGCTGCTCAATCCCCTTTTCCGCAAGGAAACGCGTCCTATTGCCCTGGCGTGGACGCTTTACGACCCCACCATCAATCCGATTCCGCTCTACCAGGTCAATGCCGCGTCCAATTGGACAGAGTTTTCGGCAGGTCTGAGCCAGTGGTGCTGGCCCACCCTCAATGTGGTCTACTCCGACGACCAGGGCCACATCGCCTACCATGCCATCGGCAAGGTTCCGCTGCGACCCGCCGGGCTGATGGGCGTCCCAATTGAGGATCAGCAACACGAGTGGCAGGGTTACATTCCGTTTGACGACATGCCCAGCGCGGTTGACCCGCCTTCGGGATTTCTGGCCACCGCCAATTCTCGCGTCACCACCGACAAGACTCTCTATCCGCTGACGCTTGACTGGGCCGAACCCTACCGCGTGGAACGCATCTACAAATTGCTGCAAGGCCGCGATCAACTCACGCCCAAAGATTTGTTGGCCGTGCAGACCGACATTTACAGCGAGGTGGACCAGGAGCTGGCGCATCGATTTGCCTACGCCATTGACCACACTGCCGACGCGGATCAGCAACTTCGCAAGGCCGCCGACCTGATGCGCAGTTGGGATGGCCGGCTCTCGACCGACTCCGCTGCTGCCTCTCTCGTGACCCAGACACGCGCTGCCCTTTGGCCGTTGATTCTCGATCCCAAACTTGGAAAGGAGACCGCGGATCTGTATGACTGGTCCTCCTCCAGCTTCGCCGAGGAAGAGATCGTCATGCACGCCAGTCNNGGCAACGCGCCCGCCGACGTGACTCAATGGGCCTATGGAAGCTGGCACGTGATCGGTATTGAGCATCCCCTGTCTGGATTTCTGCCGTATTTCAGCCGCATGGCCAATACCGGCCCGCTGCCCCTCAGCGGCGACAAAACCACCGTGAAGCAGGTGGATCGCGCCTTCGGTCCCTCGCAGCGATTCACCATGGACTGGAGCAACATCGATGGCTCGACGGAAAACATTGCTCTGGGCGAAAGCGGCGACCCCTACAGCCCATACTTCCGCGACCAGTGGAACGACTATTACGGAGGCACGACGTTTGCGCTTCCGTTCACTCCGGCCGCGGTGGCCGCTCAGACCCGGCACACGCTGCGCCTGTTGCCATGAGTTTCGGTTCCCAGGGCCGATGGAGATCTTTCGTCAATAAAGTTGCCGGCCCCGCCATCATTCTTTTTGCCGCGCTGGCGGCCATTGCGCCGCAACTAGTGCGCGGCAACTCATGCGGCCACGACTTCGACTTCCATCTCGTCTCCTGGCTCGACGCGCAGAATAGCTGGCGGCACGGAATCCTCTATCCGCATTGGACGCCGAGCGCCAACTACGGCGCGGGCGAGCCGCGCTTTGTTTTCTATTCGCCGCTGACCTGGATGCTGGGCGCGGCGCTGGGGCTGGTGCTGCCGTGGCCCGCGGTGCCGGTTGCCCTGACTTTCCTGCTGCTGGCGGGCGCGGGACTGGCCAGCCGCGCGCTCGCCCGCGAGGCACTTTCCGATGGTGCCGCAACGCTGGCCGGCAGCGCGGCCTTGTTTTCCGGCTATGCCCTGTTTACCGCTTACGAGCGCTCGGCTTTTGCGGAGCTTGCCGGCGGCTTCTGGATTCCGCTGGTGCTGCTGTTTGCGTTGCGGAATCGCAATGCAACGGCGCCCGCATCGACGAGCCCCTCCTGGATTCGCGCTCTCGATGGTTCCACCGCGCCCCTGGCTCTGGCCGTTGCAGGTGCATGGTTCTCGAACCCGACGGTCGGCGTGATGGCCTGCTACCTGCTCGCCGCCGTTGTGTTGACCCATGCTCTAGTCTCACGATCGTGGATGCCTTTGCCGCCCGCCTCAATCGCAGCCGTGCTGGGAATGGGCCTCGCGGCCATCTATCTTGTCCCCGCAGCCTGGGAACAACGATGGGTGGATATTCTTGAGGTGACCAAGGATCCCGGACAGACGCTCGAAAACAATTGGCTATTTTCCCGCCACGCCGATCCATCGCTGGCGCTGCACGACGC
>PMOF01000155.1 GCA_003162495.1 Acidobacteriaceae bacterium | reverse complement strand
GTGAAGACCGCGCCGGTTTCGCGGGTGGCGGCGCGGATGGCATTGGCATCGAGAGGTTTCACGGTATGCATGCTCAGCACCCGGGTGTCTAAACCCGCGCGATGGAGCAATTCGGCTGCCTGCACGGCTGTCTCGAGCAGTCCACCGGTGGAAATAAGTGTCAGGTCGCGGCCTTGGCGAACCGGGAGGGCTTTGCCTAGCTGAAAATCAATGGCTCCGGGATGGACTTTGGCTTCCCCAGCCCGTCCCAGACGCAAATAGCACGGACCGGCGTGGGCGGCTACAGCTTGCATCGCTGCCTCGGTTTCGGCTGGATCTCCGGGAGCGACCACGACCATGCGAGGGAGCGCGCGCATAATCGCCAGATCTTCGGTGGCATGGTGAGTTGCTCCGAGCGATCCATAGGCGAGTCCGCCGCCTACGGCAACGATCTTCACGTTGGCGTTGTGATAGCAAACATCGTTGCGCACCTGCTCGAGGCAGCGCAGGATGGGGAAATTGGCGATGGAGTAAGTGAATACGATCTTGCCGCTGAGGGCCATGCCGGCGGCGATGCCAGTCATATTTTGTTCGGCGATGCCGGCATTAAGGAAGCGGTCGGGAAATCGGCGAGCAAATTCTTCAACTACTCCGAAGCCGAGGTCGCCTACAATTAAATTGATGCGGTGGTCGCGTTCAGCCAAGGCCAGTAAAGCGCGAAAGAAAGCGCCTCTCATTCGCCGCCTCCTAATTCAGCAAGAGCCAGGGCCATCTCCTCGGCATCGGGTGAGCGGTAGTGCCATAACAATTTGTTCTCCATGAAACTGACGCCTTTGCCCTTCACCGTATGGGCGACGACGCAGGTCGGCTTACCTGGTTCAAAGGGAAGGTTGATTAGCGTGCTCTCGATTTGCGCGCAATCGTGGCCATCGATCTCCCGCACCGCCCAGCCAAAGGCTTTCCACTTGGCGGCGAATGGTTCAAGGTCAAGAACCTCTTTTACCGGACCCAGGCTTTGGATGTGGTTGTAGTCGATGATGGCGATCAGGTTGTCGAGCCCATGGTGAGGTGCGAATAAAGCGGCTTCCCAGGTCGAGCCCTCGTCGCATTCGCCATCGCTGAGCAAGGTGAAGATACGGTAGGCTTGGCGATCGCGCTTGCCGACCAGAGCCATTCCGCATGCCAGGGGAAGACCATGTCCGAGCGAACCCGTGGAGACCTCGACGCCCGGCACACCCACGTGGGTGGCATGCCCCGCGAGCCGCTCCCCATCCTGGTAAAAATTCTGCAGCCACTCTTTGGGAAAAAATCCGCGCTCCGCCAGGACTGCGTAAAGTGCGGCGCAGGCGTGGCCTTTGCTCAGTACAAAGCGGTCACGATCGGCTGCGTCCGGTTTATGGGGATTAATCCGCAGGATTTTTCCGTAGAGCACGGCCAGCAAATCCGCCATGGAATAGGCGGAGCCGAGATGCGAACTCTTCGCGCGATGAATCATGTGCAAGGCGTGCCGGCGAATCTTTTTCGCCAGCGCCGCACTTTGCTCACACTGCAAGCTCACACCCGGCATGGTCATGTTTTTCGTTGGCTTTTTCTTGTCGCAGGTTTGGAATGGGCGAAACTATTCCCGGATGGCCTTCAGCGTATTTACGATAATCTTGCAGTCGGTCCAGAACGAATGCCTGTCCACGTATTCCAGTCCCAGGCGGATTTTTTCTGGACGAATCTTTATCCGGTAGGCGGCATGAGGATCAGCGCTTCCCCGCAAAATCTCGCCTTCGTTGCGGAAGCGGATCGAGGCCCAATCCGTGATTCCCGGGCGCACCTCCAGCAGCCGCTTTTCGTCTTCCGTGTATAGCAACACTTCTGGCATTACCTCCGGCCGCGGACCCACCAGGCTCATCTCTCCTGCCAGCACGTTCAGCAATTGGGGCAATTCATCGAGCTTGTAGCGGCGGAGAAGTGCACCCAATCGGGTAATACGCGGGTCGTCGGCTGAACTGGATGGCCCGCCAATCTGGTCTGCATTTATGACCATGGTGCGAAACTTGAGCAGCCGAAAAGGCTTCCCGTGCCGCCCCGCCCGCAGCCCGCAGTAAAACACTGGTCCGGACGAGCCGAGGGTGACGGCTAAAGCTATCGCAGCCAGCGCGGGTGAGAACAGTATCAGCCCGGCGGCCGAAGCCAGCACGTCAAATAAGCGTTTGGCGGTTTCGGAGGCGAAGTCGCCGATAGCATCCGGCTCAGACAAATTCAGACCTTTCGCCTCGGCGCGGTCGTGACCCGGCAATCGAGCCGGCGGTTGGAAGATTGACAATCAGCCCCGCGGGCTTCTTCTGCCTTTCCAGTGTTCTCCGGGCAAGGCAACCAGAAGCATCCCAAACAACGTGCCGGCACCAAAGCCAAAGTGGCGTACCGCATAGACCACGGGCAGCAAGAACGCGTAACGCCATTCCCGCTGGCGCGCCGCAATTTGTAGCGACACCGCGAGACTCGCCGCCGCATATATTCCCGCAATCCCCAGACCCAACCATAGAAACGCCTGACTTGCCACCCCCAGCGCCGATGCCCCCAACAAGCTCAACACAAACGCTGCCGGCACCCAGTGTCTCCACGACCAGGCGCGCTTGCCGAATTTCATCACGTAGCTGACCCAGACCCCATCGGCAAAAACGTGGCGGCGAAAGGTTTGCAAGTCTCTGTCAGCGGCGTAGTGAGCCACGATGTCGGGCACGACCAAGATTCGTCCCCCGGCTGCCTGAATGCGCTGATTCAGGTCCAGATCCGAACTGCTGAGCAACTTTTCGTCATACATCCCGATTCTTTCGAAAAGATCTTTCTTGAAACAGCCAAACGCAGTCGAGTCCGACCAGGTTGGCCTGGTCACGCCCACTTTCACATTGGCGTTTCCTGATCCGAAGGGGCTGGCTAGTCCGAGCGCGATGGCCCGCGCCGTCAAGGTGTCCGCTCCCGGTACGATTTTCGCGATGCCGCCGGAATTTTCCGCCCCATATTGATCTTGATAGCGCACACAGCGCGAGATGTATTCGCGCTGATAGGTGGAATGAGCATCCATCTTGAGTATTCGCTCGCCCCGAGCGGCCCTGATTCCAACATTCATCGCTGCCGGAATATGCTTTTTCCGATTCTCCACAACCCGAATCATGGGATAACGCGCACTGTAGCCCGCGACGATCTCCCGCGTCCGGTCTTCGCTCATCCCGTCGACG
>PMOF01000135.1 GCA_003162495.1 Acidobacteriaceae bacterium | reverse complement strand
GGCGTCATCTCGCCCGGCAAAGCGAAAATCGGCATCATGCCCGCCCGCATCCACAAAGAGGGCAATGTCGGCATTGTCTCCCGCTCCGGGACGCTGACTTACGAAGCCGTGCATCAACTCACGCAGCGCGGCATAGGTCAATCGACGGCTATCGGCATCGGCGGCGATCCTATCATCGGCACCACCCACATCGACGCGTTGCGCCTGCTCAACGACGATCCCGAAACTGAAGCCATCATCATGATCGGCGAAATCGGCGGCACTGCCGAAGAGGCCGCAGCCGAGTTCGTCAAGAAGTTCGTCAAGAAGCCCGTCGTCGGCTTCATCGCCGGACAGACCGCCCCTCCCGGCCGCCGCATGGGCCACGCCGGCGCCATCATCAGCGGCGGCCAGGGCACCGCCGCCGACAAGATGAAGGCCATGACTGCAGCCGGCATCCATGTGGTCATTTCGCCGGCGGAGATTGGCGCTACGCTCGCGCGGGTCATCGGCAAAGCGTAAGAGCAGCTTCTAGCATTTAGCTAGCCTCCGCATAAAGGCCATCCTCACAGTGAACCCCTGCGCTTACAATGAGGGCGATGAAAGAGCTGTGGACTGGATTATTTGAGCTTCTCACGCCGCCATCTGAATCCGGCGACACTGGCTGCTTTACGAATATCGTTGCGTGGGCGGAGAGCGCTGACGATTTTCAGGCGAAGGTCTCGCGGATCCTGGAGAAAGACTCCTGGTTCGTGGTTAGTGTAGAAAACTGCGCAACCGTCGGACCATCCGAAGATGTACCGGACGAATTAGCTGAGCAGATTGAGACAGCAAGGACGCGTCCCGACGATTGCATCTTCGGGCACCTTCACTACTTCCCTTCCAAGCCCGTTTAACTTCAGTTGAGGTCAACAAGTTAGAAGCTGAAAGCTGCCTTCTCACCACACCCTGCACGGCTTCGGGCTCACCATCGCCGCCGTCTTCTTGCAACTGAAGCTCTTCCCGAACTCCGGCAAATCCTGCAGCACCGTATTGGTCCGGGCCGAAGGATCGCAATTGCATTCCTTGGTCACTATCGCGCTCTGCCGATCTGCACTTGCAACCCCACCCGTGCCACGCGCGGCATGCCCAGCGTGGTGGTCGGTGTCTTCGAGTCTTCGATTTGGCGATTGAGCAGGTTTTCGCCCGCGGCGAAAAGTTCGAACCGCTTGCCGAAATCGTGCGCGGCATAAGCATCCATCCGGAAATACCCGTGCAGTAGATAAACATTGGATGCGTCGTCAAACTGCCGCCCGCTCTCCCGCCCTTGCAGAGTCACGGTTCCCAGGGCCGAATGGGTTGCGCGCACATTCAGCGTTGCCAAGTTGCGGGCTACTTCGGGAATCCAGTTGCCCAGATCCTGGCTGCCCCTAGTCACGGTGGCGTGGGCGTACTGGTAGCCGCCATCCACGGTTAGCCACCGTTGCGGAGCCAGCTCAAAGTCCACGGCAACGCCTCGGCTCTCAATCTGTCCCAGGTTTTCGCGCATCAGCAGAATCGGTGTAGAGGTGCTGTCGGTGGTCACCGCGGTGATGGGCCGGTTTACCTGGGTCAGGAAGTAGCTGGAGCGGATGCTGCCCCAATGCCACTCGGTGGCGAGGCCCGTCTCCCAGCCCGTGGCGCGCTCGCTGAGCAAATTGAAGTTGGGCAGCGTCAATTGCTCGCCGACCTGGGTGCTGCGGTAGAGTTCATTCGGCGTGGGCTCGCGAAAGGCGCGAAAGCCGGTTGCCGACAGTGCCCAATGATCACGGATTTTGCGCGAGAGGCCGAGGCGAGGATCGAAAAGTCGCTGGCCCACCTGGGTCGGCTGCGCGGCGGTCGGCGTCCAACTGGTTCCGTTCCACTGCAACTGCTGGCCATCGTAATTCTGAAACCAATCCACGCGCCCCGCTCCGCTGAACGTCCAGCCCCTGCGCACCCACATGGCTTCGGCGTAGCCGGCGGAGTCGCGCTGGTGATCGCGCAGGTTGGTCAGCGCGGCAGATTTTCCGTAGGTCTGCTCTCGGTCCCACACGCGCACATCGTGAGCGTCAGCGCCCAGTACCATCAGCAGCCCGGCGCCGAGCGGCTGGTTCCAATGGGCCACCGCGCCCAGTTCGTTCTCCGGCGATAGTGAAAACCGCGTAAGACTTTCGCCGCACCGATACGAGCAAGCGGGGTTCGCAACGGTGGGCAGGTTGGATATGTTCGAGAAAACCTGGCGGAAGTGTTCAGTCGAACCATAGAAGCGCGTGACCAGAGTTCCTTCATGCGGACCCTGCCAGTCGCCGCCCGTGGCATAGCGCCACAGGCGCGAGCCGTTGGTCTGATCGAGCGTTCCATTGCTGCGCGCGTCGTTGTAGCCGCTGCCGCGCACAAATATTCTCAGCGGGCCGCGATCGCGCTCCGCCACCACCAGGCCATTCTGGCTGTGAACGTTGCTGGCAATGTCTACGGGCCCGCGCTGCGCGGGTGCTTCCTGAATATATCCATCGGTGCCCAGAACGCCGCCGGCTGCGAGCACCCCCCACGGTCCGCGCTTGCCCTGCAGTATCAGGCTGTCGTCGTTAGTCCCTTCCGCGCCGTAGCTGGACCGAATCTCGCCCTCGTCAGAGGTGGGCCGCACCGGAATCACGTTGACCACACCGCCAATGGCGCTCGACCCGTAGAGGTCGCTGGCGCCCCCGCTCACCACTTCAATGCTCTTGATCGCCAGCTCCGGCTGCTCCTGCCAGCGAATCCATCCGGCAAACGGATCGTTCTGCGGCACATCGTCCTCGGTAACCAGGGTTCGGCTCGCCGCCGTGGAACCCAGGCCGCGCAGGCTGAGTCCCATCGAGGAAGGATTGGCCACCAGCGAACTCGATCGCCGAAACATCTCCACGCCCGGAAGCTGCCGCACCTGATCATCCAGGGTCACGGCCGCAGTGGAACTCAGATCGGCCTCAGAAAGCGTGCGCGTGGTCACCGGGCTATCGAGCATGCCCAGCGGGGTGCGATACGCGGTCACGGTCACCTGTTCGGTGTCGGCTGCGGGCTCCAGTTGGATGGTGGCTGCTGCATTGAGCAATGCGGCCTTCTCTGAGAATCCCGGCGCGGCCACCCGCAACCGGCACGGAGGTGTGCATGCCACGGTCAGCTTGCCTTCCGCATCGGTGCGCCCCAGCAGGGTTCCCGCGGAATCCGTGATCGTGGCTCCCTGCAGCGCGGCGCCGCGGCTGTCTTCGACCGTCAGGTTCAAATGCACGGCCGCCGTCGTCGTCCCCGCGGTTTGCGCGCTAAATTTTGCCGGGGTCAACAGCATCCCCGTCACCGCCAGCGCGCCAACCATCCCATTGCACTTGAGCCACCGCATGATTTTTGCTTTCGGAACCAGGGCAAAGACCGTCGAGCAATTGTGACACGGTTCTTCCGCTTCCGGCATCGCGAGCCAGCGGCGCAATCTCGTGGAGCGGGACCAGGACGAATGCGCGCTCCGCGAGCCGCGGATGAGGAATCAGAAGTCCCGGCTCATTGATTCTCAGGTCGTCGACGAGCAAAATATCCAAATCCAGCGTTCTGGGTCCATTTTGAAATCCCGCCGCGCGGTCCCGCCCAAACTCCCGCTCGATTCTCAACAGCCCGGCCAGCAGGTCCCGCGGCTCAAGCTCCGTTTTAAGCGCGACCACGGCGTTCACAAAGCGCGGCTGCGCGGCAAACCCCACCGGCTCGGTCGAGTAGAGCGACGAACGGCAGACCACACATCCCAGCAATTCAAGCCGGCGGGCCGCCGCAGCCAGCGTAGCCTCCGGCGTCCCCACACAACTGGCCAGATTTCCGCCCATCCCGATATACGCTGTGCGCATCGTCTCCAGACTATCGCGAAGGGCGGGATCCGATCCGGAACACGGCGCCGCGAAGAGACAGCCGTCAGATCGAAGACTCGAAGACACTGATACCACGCTGGAGACGCCGCGTGGCGGGGATGGGCTTCCTTGCGCGAATAGGCGGGCGCGTAAATAGGCAACAGGAAATTGCTGCAAGACAGGCGTCTCGGGCTTGCTCAGCCTTCGATGCAGGGGCCTGTCAGCATGATCCGCGCGCCACGCGCAGACTTTCGTCTGTGGAGTAGAGACGGGGCCGATCCCAAAGGCCGTTGCGGCGCCAGGATCGAAGGCCAGAATGATGCCTGGCCGGATTTCCCCATCTCTTTGTCAATCGTCGCTATGCTCCGTCACGTATCCATCGCCTTTCGCTTCTCGACGTGAGAAAAATGGCCCTGATCGCCACCGTCCGTTGGTGTGAACAGGCCCGAGTCAACGCCTCACGGGCAGGTACACCCGCTGATGACATTGGTGTCCAGCGTGACCGCGCCATTCCGCGCCAGCGCCCTGCCTTCCAGATTCACACCGGTGGTGACGGTGATGGATGTCAGCGCCAGAATGTTTCCTTTGAAGATAGAGTTCGTTCCCAGTGTTGCAGAGCTGCCGACCTGCCAGAAGATGTTGCATGCCGAGGCGCCATTGGCCAGGATCACGTGGCTGCCGCTCCCCGTTGTGAGCGTAGACCCGATCTGGAAAATGAATACCGCAGCCGGATTGCCCTGAGCGTCGAGAGTGAGGTCCCCCGAATTCTCAAGCGACGAGGTCGATTTATAGACGCCGGCAGTGAGTGTCTGCCCTGCTAAATCTCCAGCGACCGAAGTGCCGCCCAATCGTCCCGCGGCATCGAGATACCCAGCGGTTAAAGCTCCCTGTGCCCCGGCTGCGGCGCTGTCTGCAATATCGATTGTCCCGCTCGCCAGCCCCGGCGGAAATCCAGTGACGGAAGTACCCGGATAGATTCCAACATCTCCGTTGACTGTGGTAGAGCCGGTATTGGTGACGGCGGATCCAGCCAGCACCGAGAACCCTCCAATAAAGGGGCAGAGAGCTACGATCGGCACTCCTCCAGTCTGGCAAGGACCGGTAGTAAAGGTTTGAGAATATGGCCCACCCATGTGCACTTTGCCCAAATCCGTGACTCCAGTGGTCACCATAATCGTGTACTTGGTATTCGCTGTCAGGTTAGCCGATGGCGTGAAAGTGGCGGCTAAATTGACTACGTCATAGGTCACGGTGCCGGCCACACCCACTATAAACACTGTGTTTGGGTTGATGGTGAGTGAATCCATCTGCTCATCGAAGGTAACTACGATCTTCTGGTTTAGCGGCACGCAAGTGGCGCCCGCGGCAACATTCACGGCGAAAATGCCGGGTGCGGACTTGTCTGTGGATGCGCGAGTGGTGAAAGAGAAGTTGAAAGCAGCGGCAAGTGGAGTTCCGCTCAGGTCCTTGGCCCCAGTGGTAATGGTCGCGTTATATGTAGTGTCGTTGGTGTAGTCCGCAGAAGGTGTGAATCCGCCAATCATATTGACTGCGTCGTAAGTGACTGTACCAGGCATACCTGCAACCACAAAGGTGCTGCTGTTGATGCTTGCCGGATCCATGGGCTTACTGAAGACCACCGCAATCTCACGGTTGGTGCCTACTCCGTCGGTTTGAGGAACCACCATCGTTACTGTCGGAGCATCGGCAGGTTGCAAAACTGGCAGATTGCTAACTGAGTTACAGCTAACCAAGAAAAGCACTGTCAGGAGGGAGATTGAAACCTTGGACGGGAGTCGGTTTGCCATAAGGTCCTTTTCACAAGGCCTTTTGAGATTAGGAGTGGAACACACCAGGCAGCGGAAACCAAACTTGCAAGGGCGGAATTGGAACCGAAGCTCCTGTGCGAACCCAGAGGTCTTGGCTGAGTTCTTCACGCAGATTATCGAGGTCCAAACTAAGTATCTGCTCAATAACGCTCACTCTCGCCATTTAAGAAATGACAAGCCTCAATCTCAAGAGGTTGACCCATACAGATCAATCCGGTGCGGATGGAGCCGGAGCGCTTGCCGCTAGAATCGATGGGTGAGTCTCCATTTCAATATCCTTGCGGAAACCGAATCAGGCGGGCGGCTGGGCCAGATCGATTTACCCCATCAGACCGTTGAGACCCCGGTCTTTATGCCGGTGGGCACAGCCGGCACGGTCAAGGCTGTTCCGCAGGACGTGCTGGAGACGCTGGGCGCCGAAATCGTTCTGGGCAATACGTATCATCTTTATCTGCGTCCGGGGCATGAGCCGATCCGGCGCATGGGCGGACTGCACAAGTTCATGAGCTGGCCGCGGGCTCTGCTCACCGACTCCGGCGGCTTCCAGGTATTCAGCTTGAGCGGGCTGCGGAAAGTGACCGACGAGGGAGTCCATTTTCGGTCGCATCTCGACGGCAGCAGCCACTTCTTTACTCCTGAGCATTCCATGGATGTGCAGATCGCGCTGGGCGCGGATATTGCCATGGCCTTCGATGAGTGCACCGAGTACCCAGCCGACCGCAACCGCGCAAAAGAAAGTCTGCGTCTCACCATGGCCTGGGCGCGGCGGTCGCTCGATCACTTTCGCGCGCATCGCGAAGAAGTGGTGTGGCGAGAGGCACTGGGCGGCCGCACGCAATCTTTGTTCGGCATCGTGCAGGGCGGCATGTTTCCCGATTTGCGCCGCAAGAGCGCTGAGCGTCTCGTGGATATGGACTTTGACGGCTACGCGATCGGCGGACTGAGCGTGGGCGAGCCGCGCGCGCTGACCCTCGAGATGATCTCCGAAGTGCTGCCGCTGCTGCCCAAAGACAAGCCCCGCTACGTGATGGGCGTGGGCTACCCGGACGAGATTGAGCACTATGCGCGCATGGGCGTGGACATGATGGACTGCGTGCT
>PMOF01000252.1:7724-9336 GCA_003162495.1 Acidobacteriaceae bacterium | reverse complement strand
TGTTGAAGTGACGGAGTTACTTCGCCGGATCAACGAGGGCGCCGTAGATGACGGAGCGGCTCTCGTATTCGAGAGGGGGGCTGGCGGGCCCCAGCATGCGCTGGATCATGCCGATGAAGACCACATCGTTGGTGGGATCGACCCAGAACCAGGTGCCGGCGGCGCCATCCCAGAAGAATTCGCCCTTGCCGTCGGGGAGATTGGCCTCGGGCGGATCGAAGATCACGGCGCAGTTGTAGCCGTAGCCGAAGCCGGGGCGCATGACCTGAGCCCCAATGCTGAACTGGCCCGTGAGCAGTTCGGTGGGCACGTGGTTCGATGTCATCAGCTTGACGGTGGAGGGAGACAGGATGCGCACGCCATTGAGCTCGCCGCCATTGCCCATCATCTGCGCGAAGCGGTAGTAATCCTCGGCGGTCGAGACCATGCCGCCGCCGCCGGAGGGCATGGTGGGTGCGATGTTGTAATCGCGCGGCACATTGCCGCCATTGTTGTCGGCGAGCAGCTCGCCGTTGGGCCCGGTGCGGTAGAGGGTGACGAAACGGTTGCGCTTGTCGGCGGGAACAAAGAAGCCAGCGTCGCGCATGCCCAGAGGTTGATAAATGTGGTCGCGGATGAAGTCGGGCAGCGATTGGCCTGACAGCTTCTCCACGATGTAGCCTTCGACATCCATTGACATGCTGTAGGTCCAGCCTTTGCCGGGCTGATAGAGCAGCGGAATCTTCGCCAGCTTGTCGATGAATTCCTGAAGATTGCTTGAGGCTAAAAGGTTCGCGTCGCGGTACATCTTGTCGACCGGCGTATCGCCGAAGAAGCCGTAAGTAAAGCCGGCGGTGTGGCTCATCAGTTGGCGCATGGTCGGCGCGTGTTCAGGGTCGACGAGAATCATTTTGCCGTCGGCGTCCGTGCCTTTGTAAACCTTGAGGTGGGCAAATTCGGGAATGTATTTCGCAATGGGGTCGGAGGGCAGCCACTTGCCCTGCTCATAGAGAATCATCATGGCCACGCCGGTGACGGGCTTGGTCATGGAGTAGTCGCGGAAGATCGCATCCTTCTTGATGGGCGCGCCGCTGGCCATGTCGCTCACGCCGTAGGTGCGGTAGTCGACGACCTTGCCGTGGCGAGCCAAAATGGTGACGATGCCGGCGATTTGTTTCTGATCCACTGTCTGCTGCATCAACACATGAAGCCGCTCAAGCCGCTCGGAGGAGAAGCCGACCGATTCCGGCTTGACGACGGTCAGATCGACCGCGAGCCGCGCCGGGTGGGGCGCATGCGTCTGCTGCGCGTGCGTGCAACAGAAAGCCGAAGCAATGAGCAAGGCGGCCAACGTTTTGCCGGAAGAAATTGTAAATCGGTTGATTGTCATGGGAATCCCTCGCGATTGGGAGTGACGAACTGTGGTCGAGATTGGCCCCACTCTTTTTATCAGGCGAGTGAAGACAAGGCAAATGGCCGCAGACAGCGATCAGTAAATGAGCTTGAGAGAGAGCTGAATCTGGCGCGAAGTGCCGGCGGTCTTGCTGATCTGGCCAAAGCCGGAGCCGTTGAGGATGTTGGCGGGCAGGCCCATGGTGACGATGTTGAAGAGGTTGAAGAACTCGGAGCGGAA
>PMOF01000252.1:0-7653 GCA_003162495.1 Acidobacteriaceae bacterium | reverse complement strand
GTGCCTTCGCCGAAGTAGTCCTGGCGGTTGGCGCGCGCGGTGGAGAGATGCGGCGTGGCGATCTGGTCAGGGCGATCGACGCCGTTGGAGCCGGCGCCGGTCTGCTGGATGCCTGAATAGACCGTGAAGGGCGCGCCGGAGCTGATGCTGGAGATGCTGAGTAACTCCCAGCCGGCCGTCACTTTTTTGGCGATGGGGCGGAGTAACTGCGCGCTGTCGAGATGTAAGTCCTGGGCAACGCTAAGGCCGAAGGAGTTAGTTACATCGAACGCCGATGGGCCTTTTTCGGGATGGGTGTCATAGGGATTCTGCGAGAAGCCGGAAGATACGGCTCCCGTGGAACCTGTGCCGCCGATGACCTGGCTGGTGTCGTCGATGGACTTACCCCAGGTATAACTCGCCTGGATGCCAGGACCGCCGTGACCCACGGTGCCGAAGAGCGAAGTTTGCAGAGCGTGATAAGTGGAGTGGGCGTTTGCCACGATCACGTTTTCTACGCCGAAGCCGCCGATCACGTTGCCGGAGCTATCGAACTGAGTTTGCGGTGCGAAGGCCGGACTTGCGCCGGGATAGGCGTTGGGAAAGCTGTAGCGAGGGAGCTTTTCTGCGGCAGTGCCCACATAACTGGCGTCGGCGGTGAGGTTGCCGATTTTGCGCTCCAGGCCGACCGTCCAGGTGAACAGGGTGCCATTGCCGAGCCCGCGGTCGATGCCGCTTAGGTTGAGCGCGCTGACCACGCCATTGGGGGTGAGCGCGGCAACATCCTTTTCATAGCGGTCCACATCCATTACGGTGTTGGGGGCAACGGTTTTAGTAAGTCCGGACGCGAAGATGTCTACACCCTGCGGGGTATAAGTGCGGGGAAGCTGCGCGGGCGTGATCTGGAATCCGTATTGGATGGGCGCATTGGATGCGGAGAGCAGGCGGGGGTAAACAACGAACGGAGTGGAGCCGGTAAGGAAGTTATCCTGCCAGATATTGGGAGGAATGACGGTGACGGCGCCGCCGGCGTGGGCGGATAACTTGCTGGTAACTGCCCACGTGGCCTGAACGCGCGGCCCGAAGCCGTTCAGGTTGGTTTTGTAACCGGGCTGGGGGTTGATGACAAACTCCTGTGTTCCATTGACGGTGAGAAAGCCGGAGGTCCGTTTGGCTCGTTCGGTGATGGGCGTGTAAAGCTCCCAGCGAAGACCGTAATCGAGCGAGAGACGGGGCGTGACTTTCCAGGAGTCTTCAAAATAAACATTGAAGTTATTGCGGTTGATGGCTGCGGGGCCGATGTGCGGGCCATTGGAAAAGTAAGGCGGCGCAATGGCGACGGTGTAGGCGAAGGGACTGCCGGAAAGGAAGGAGGATAGCGTGTCAGGCAGAGGATCTCCGGGTTTGATGTTATGGGTGCCGCTCTGCGAGGGAATGGCCTCCGTGGCATAGGCAGTTCCGCCGCCGAAGTCGTATTCGCCGTTGGGGCTGGTGCCAAAGTAAGTGGTATCGCGGTTGGTGCGGAACTCTACTCCTGCCTTGAAGGCGTGGGCGCCGGTGGTGAAGGCGATATTCTGCCGGCCCTGAAAGAGGTTGCCATAGGCCTGCATGACGGAACCGGCGGCGGAGTTGAAGGCCTCAAAAAGTCCATCGTTGAACTTGACCGCGGGGTCAGTGTAGTCCGAGGTAGGAAAGCCGGGCGTGGAGCGCGTGATGCTGATGGAAGATTCGAGAGTAAGGCGCGGCGAGACGGTGCGCGTGTAGGTTCCTACGACGTTGCGCTGACGATCAATATATTGAATACCGAAAGTTTGATCGATGGCGGTCTGATCGGGATTGGTGGTGGGGCCGGTGAGGTTATCGAGATTGAAGCGGGCAAAGAACTGGTCTTTGGAAGAGATCTTGTGGTCGAGACGCAGGGAGAACTGAACGGCATCCGTGGCGACTTTGGATGCGGTTGCGTAGGTGTGGGCCTGATAAGAGCCGGCGGCATAGTTGGGCAGCGGATAGCGGGCCAGCACGGCGGCAATTCCCGGATCGACAGGCACGGTGAGGGTATCGACGGAGCCGTCGGGATAAGTGACGGTGTCAAGGCCGGTGCGCTCTGCCACGGTGGGCACGGGCATGACCTGCGTGGTTCCCAGCACCTGGCGAAAGGCCTGCGACTGGACGAAGTAAAAGGTGCGCTTGCGGCCGTCGTAGAGATGCGGAATGAAGACGGGGCCGCCGTTGGTGAATCCGAACTCGTTGCGGCGGAAGGGCGGAATGCGGCCTGGATAAGCGGGCGTAGGGTGGTCAAAATAGTTGCGGGCGTCAAAGGCGGAGTTGCGGACAAACTCGAAGAGGGACCCGTGAAATCCGCTGGCTCCGGAGCGGGTGACGATGTTGGTAAACCCGGCAGCGCCGCGGCCGACGTCTGCGGGCATCCATCCGGAACTGGAATCGATTCTCTCGACCGCGTCGACGTTGAAGTTGGAGAAGGTGGACCCGCCCATCTCTGGATCGCTGATGTCGGCGCCGTCCATCGAAAATGTGGCCTCAACGCCGCGCTGGCCGTTGATGGCGAACTGCTGGGTAAAGTTGGTGGCGCCGTTGGCGTCCGTCATGGTGCCGGCGGCTAGCAATAAGAGAGTGCTGAAATCGCGCCCATTGAGCGGCAACTCACTGACGGCCTGGCCGGAAAGCTGTTCGCCACCGGTTGCGGTCTTGGTGGCGAGGAGGGCGACGGCGAGCTCGCCGCCGTTGGAGAGCGTGAGCGCGACGGGAGCTGCGGTCACCGTGAGATCAACGGGCTGGGCGTAGTCGATGGTGCGGCCGTTGACTTCGACGGCGAGATGGTAAGGGCCGACAGGCAGCGGCGTGAGCTGGAAATGGCCATCGGCGGAAGTGAGTGCCTGGGCCTGGGCGGCGCTGCCTTTGAGGCGGACTTTGGCTTCGGCGATGGGGGCTCCGGCGGAGCCGCGCAAGNNGGGAGCATGACCATGCCGTGAGCAGCAAGAACAATGTTTTGGCAGCGAAATGGCAGTTTGAGTCGCGCCAACTACACCTGGAATTCAATTTGAACTTCACTGAGGACTCGACCTTCGAGGAGATGGGTGTAGCCTGACTCGACTTAACGCGACGGGAAAAGCAGTATTTCCGGGTCGCGTTGATTATATCGGCATTCCCGAAGGACTGATTGCGCACCGAAGGCTATGGAGGCCAACCTGGACGGTTGCGCTGCTCGCGTTTCGCACGGCGGTTGGGGCGGATCACCCGAATGCTTGAATGGAGGGAGCGCGGCTGAACTCTTACCCGCAGGTTCCCTACAATAGATAGAGACCTATGGGAACTCCAGAAACCATTCCGGAGCCGAAGCAGGATCCGACATCCGACACGATTGCGGCGATTTCGACGCCGCCGGGGCGGGGGGGCATCGGCATTGTGCGGTTGAGCGGACCGGATACGGCNNGGCGATTTTGGACGGATTGACGAGGCACTGGTGACTTGGTTTGCGACGCCGAATTCCTACACCGGTGAGGATGTGGCGGAGATTGCCGCGCACGGGTCGCCGGTGGTGCTGGAGTTGCTGCTGCGGCGGGCGCTGGACCTGGGCGCGCGGCTGGCGGAGCCGGGCGAGTTTACGCAGCGCGCCTTCCTGGCGGGGCGGATCGACCTTACGCAGGCTGAGGCGGTGCGAGACCTGATTGAGGCGCAGACGCTTACGCAGGCACGGCAGGCAGCGAGCCAGATGGGCGGGGCGCTGAGCCGGCGCGTGGGACCGATGAAGCGGGCGCTGGTGGAGCTGATTGCGCTGCTCGAAGCGGGCATCGACTTTGCCGAGGATGACGTGGACGTGACGGCGGGCAGCGAGATTGCGCGGCGCATCAGCGAACTGATGCCGGAGCTCATGCGCCTCGAAGCCTCCTTCGCGCGCGGACGCATTGTGCATGACGGGCTGACTCTGGCGATTGTGGGCAGACCCAATGTGGGGAAAAGCTCGCTGTTCAACCGGCTGGTGGAGCGGGAACGGGCGATTGTGACGGCGACGCCGGGCACGACGCGGGACACGGTGACGGAGCGCATTTCGCTCGATGGCATCCCGCTAGAGCTTGTGGATACGGCCGGACTGCGCGAAGGGCGCGAAGAAGCCGAGCAACTGGGCATTGCCCGCAGCCGCGAAGCCCTGGCCGACGCCGCACTGGTGCTGGTGGTGCTGGACGCCACCGAGCCGCTTAACGAGGAGGAGCATCGGTTGCTGGAGGCGGTGCGCCGACGGCCCGCGCTGGTGGCGATGAACAAGAGCGACCTGGCGACTGCAGCGGCTGCGCCGGTGATGGAAGGAGTCGCGTCGCTGGCCACTTCAGCGCTTACCGGGGATGGAATAGCGGCGCTGCGGGAACGGATTCTGGCGCTGGCCACGGGCGGTGCGGCCTCAGAGCCGGGCATGTTGACCAGCCTGCGCCATCATCAGGCCATCACTGCCACGCTGGCGGCCCTAACCGACGCGGCGGAGGCGAACCGGAACGCCGTACCGCACGAGATGATCCTGCTGGATCTCTACCGGGCGCTGGGAGCGCTGGACTCGCTGACCGGGCAGACCACTTCCGACGACATTCTGAACTTGATTTTTTCCACATTCTGCATTGGAAAATAGCTCTTATCGAGCCGATTCCTATTAAAGGTCTTGCTTCTGGGGAAGCAAATCGTCGTGCTGGATTCGAAAATACTATTTTACAAATAGGTATTTTTAGTATAAAGTGCTTTACATGGCAAAGAATCCCGAACATCGCGACCTTTTTCCTGGTGCGCTGGAAATCATGATCCTGCAGTCGCTGCGGCTAAAACCGATGCACGGCTACGCGCTGGTGAAGCACATCAAACAGGTTTCGGACAATTTACTGCAGGTGGAAGAAGGCTCACTTTACCCGGCATTGCAGCGGATGCTGCGAGAGGGCTGGCTCGAGTCGGAGATCGGAGTGTCTGCGAAGGGGCGTCCCACCCGGATTTATCGCCTCACCGATGCGGGGCTTCGGCACCTGGAACAGGAAGTTGTCAGCTTCGAGAAGATGTTTGCCGGAATTACGCGCGTACTCACCGTGGCAAGGGCGTAGGAGGTCATCGATGCAGTTTGTCAACAGGCTGTTTGGCCGGCTCCTGAGCCGCCGTCGCCGCTACGACGATCTTTCCGCGTCCATCCAGGAGCACATTGAAGAACGAACCGAAGAATTGATTGCGGAAGGCATGTCGCACACACTCGCCGGGCAAACGGCGCGGCGTGAGTTTGGCAGCGTGACGCAGATTCAGGAGCGCAGCCGCGAAGTGTGGCAGTGGGCCGCTCTTGAATCCATCCTGGCCGACCTCAAACTGACCTTTCGCCGCTTGAGAAAGTCTCCTGGGTTCGCCGCAATCGTGCTTCTGACGCTGGCCATCGGCATCGGTGCGAATACTGCGGTCTTCAGCGTGGTGAACAGCGTGCTTTTAAAACCGCTGCCTTATCCGGATTCTGGCCGGCTGGTGTCATTGTGGCTCAACGCACCCGGCGCCGGCGGCCTCGCCAACTTCTCCAGCGGCCTTCAGCTTTCGCCTTCGATGTTTTTGACCTTCGAAGAACGCAACAAGTCGTTCCAGTCGATGGGCATTTGGACGCGGAGCAAGTCGAATGTGACCGGCGTGGGTCAACCGAACCAGGTGCAAACCGAAGTGATCAGCGATGGGGTGCTGCAGACACTGAGAGTTGCTCCCGTTCTTGGCCGCTGGTTCTCGTCAGCCGACCAGGACCCGCACGGCGCAATGACCGTCATGTTGAGCTACGGCTACTGGCAGCGCCGTTTCGGCGGAGACCGCGGAGTGATCGGCCGCAGCATCCAGGTGGACGCGCAGACCCGGGAGATTGTGGGCGTAATGCCGCGCGGCTTCCGAATGGTCGATCGGGACTTCGATCTCCTGCTTCCACTGGCTCTCGATCGCGCTCATTTGAAGCTCGCGCCATTCGGCTACGACGGCATCGCGAGGCTCAAGCCGGGGGTTCCGCTCGCGCTGGCCGACGCCGACATCGCGCGCCTGCTCCCGGTGTGGATGGATTCATGGTCGAATGGCCCGGGCACGAATCCGCACTTCTACGAGAGATGGAAGATCACGCCCAATTTTCGTCCGCTCAAACTCCAGGTGATCGGCAACGTGGGCAACGTTCTGTGGGTGGTGATGGCGACGGTGGGGCTGGTGATGCTGATTGCCTGCACCAATGTTGCGAATTTGCTGCTGGTCCGAGCGGAATCGCGCCAGCAGGAGCTCTCCATCCGCTCCGCGCTGGGAGCCGGGCGAGCGCGCATCGCGCGGGAGCTGCTCGTCGAAAGCGTGACGCTCGGTCTCATGGGCGGCGCGATTGCCGTTGGCGTTGCCTATGCAGGTTTGCGCCTGCTAGTCGCTATCGGTCCCGCCGACCTGCCGCGCTTGAGTGAAATCTCCCTCGATGGCATCTCGCTCGGCTTCACCCTGCTGCTCTCGGTCTTCTCCGGCGTGCTTTTCGGCTCCATCCCGGTGCTTAAATATGCGCGGGCAAATGCTTCTACGGCGCTGCTGGGAACAAACCGGACGGCAAGCGCGAGCCGGGCGCGTCATCGCTCCCGCAATGTGCTGGTGGTGGCGCAGGTGGCCATGGCTCTGGTGCTTCTGGTGAGCGCGCTGCTAATGATCCGCACGTTCGCCGCGCTTCGCAGCGTCGAGCCCGGCTTCACTGACCCCACGCACGTTCAGACCATCGGCATCTGGATCCCGGATTTGCTCGTTCCCGATCCGCAAATGGTCACGCGCACACAAAACAGTATCGCCGACAAACTTGCATCGATTCCCGGGGTCACATCCGTCGGATTTGCAGGCGCCGTGCCCATGGATAGTAATGATCCCAACTGGGACGAGATTGGTGTTGAGAGTAAGAATTATGAGGGCGGGGAGCCGCCTCTACGGCTCTTCAACTACGTTTCCCCTGGGTATTTCCGGACGATGGGAATACGCCTTGTGGCCGGTCGCGATTTCACCTGGGACGATATCTACGGTTTGCGGCCGATGGTCATGGTGTCGGAAAACTTGGCCCGCGAATCGTGGGGATCGGCCTCGGCCGCAGTCGGAAAACGGGTCCGCCAGTTCTCGAGTATGCCTTGGCAGGAAGTGATTGGGGTTGTTCAGGATGTTCGCCAGCACGGCGTGGATGAGGATGCTCCTCCCACCATCTACTGGCCGGCGATGCTCAACGATCCCTATACGCGGCAGCCAACGATTTCCGCTTCACGCGCGGTAACCTTCGTTATTCGCAGCAGCCGCGCCGGAAGCGAAGGCTTTCTCGGCGAGCTGCAGCAAGCGGTTTGGTCGGTGAATGCCAATCTGCCGCTGGCATCGGTACAAACCATGCAGGATCTCTATAGCCAGTCGATGGCGCGAACTTCGTTCACGCTTGTGATGCTCGGAATCGCGGGGTCGATGGCGCTGTTGCTCGGCATCCTCGGCATCTACGGCGTGATCTCGTACGCGGTGTCGCAGCGCACACGCGAAATTGGAATCCGCCTGGCGCTGGGGGCGCAGACCAGCGATCTGAAGTGGATGTTCGTCCGCTCCGCACTCGTGTTGACGACGGTTGGCATCGTGATTGGCGTGGGCACGGCGGCAGCGCTGATGCAGTTGATGAAATCGCTGCTTTTT
>PMOF01000276.1 GCA_003162495.1 Acidobacteriaceae bacterium | reverse complement strand
CCCGAGCAGCTTGGTGAATACTTTAGGTGTCACGAGGCGCCGCCCCCATCCGGCGCGTTCGGGCGCCCGACCGGCTCAGGCCGCTCTCCGATTTGGCGCCTTTGCGCGAGCCTGTGCCCCGGACTCGTCACTCGCCCTTTGGAATCTCGAAGCGATAGCCGGCGCCGCGCACCGTCTTCAGGTAACGCGGATTTTCCGGATCGACCTCGATTTTCTCACGGATGCGCCGCACATACACATCCACCGAGCGGGGCGTGACAAAGCGGGCATCGCCCCACACCGCGTCCAGCAGGTGGTCGCGGCTGTAGACCCGGCCTGGATGCCGGGCCAGGTAGTCCAGCAGGCGGAACTCGGTGGCCGTAGTGGTGGTCAGTTCGCCGCGCACCCGCAACTGCATGGCGTTGGCGTCGATAATCACCTCTTCAAAACTAATGATGGAGGGCGATGTGGGCCGCTCAAAGCGGCGCAGCACCGCTTTCACGCGGGCCACCAGTTCGCGCGTGGCAAAGGGCTTGGTGATGTAATCGTCCGCGCCCAGTTCCAGGCCCAGCACGCGGTCGTTTTCGCCCGCCCGCGCGGTCAAAAAAATGATGGGAATGGTGGAAAGCGCGGGGTTGGCGCGCAGCCGGCGGCATACGTCCAGGCCGTCTCCGCCGGGAACCATGATGTCCAGCAGAAATAACGCCGGCGGTTGGCGCTCGGCGTCGGGAATCAGGTTGGTGGCCGTATGAAACAGCCGCGCCGCAAATCCCGCGGCCTCCAGGTGATGCTGCACCAGACGCGAAATATCGGTGTCGTCTTCCAGCACAAAAACGGTTTGGCTCAAACGGTCGGCCCTCGCCCTGCGGCCGTTGCAGATGCGCCGGCCGCGCGGAACTATGAACAGATTAATGCAGACAGGCAAACGGATTGCAAACGTTGTGTGAATTTGACCGTAACGCCGGCGAAAACTACACCCAGTCTCGACCCGGGACATGCGCTGCAGGCGATGTAGCTTTTTTTATTGCGGGAAGGGCATGCTGGCTTCCACTTTCGACTCTTCAAGCCGGCGCTTGGCGCGGCTGGCGCGGGCTTTGCGGACCTCGTAGGTGGCCACCAGAATCAGCGCGGTGAACGTGATCACGAGCAGGGCGAGTGCGGTGAATCCATGCAACTGCTCGATCTGTCCGTCCACATCCTCCCCCACATCCTGATAAAGCAGGGCAAGTCCGACGAAGACGAACACAAGATGCGCGCAGAAGACACGCAACGAGGCTTTGCCCAGGGTGAGGAAAGGTTCGATCGCGACCAGGGGAAGCAGGTACTGCCGAAGCCAATAAAAAACGACCGTGAAGCTGACAAGATTGACCACTCGAAGCGGCCCCAGCTGCCACTTGTCGAGCTGCAGGGCGAGCGCCTGCTGNNGTGGCCGCAACCCATCCAGGAATCTTTTTAAGCGAAGTCGGGCCCATGGCCGACCGCGCGCCGATCCATAGGCCCGCCACCCAGACGGCCTGCCAGGCAAAGAGGTTGAAAGCGCCGGTTTCCTGGAGCGGTATCTGGAGGTGCGTGATACGGACAATCCCGTTATGCACCAGGTCGCGCAAGCCAAACTGGGCCAGTACCCAAACCACAGCGCTGACGATCAGAACCTTTCGCCAGCCATGGCGCACGGCCGTGGACAGCAGCATCGGCGTGAAGAACAGAAACGTGACGTACATGGGCAGGATGTCAAGCAGCGGCGGGCAATAGATCAGCAGCGCCGATCCAACGATGGCAACCAGCGGGTGCGCAAGATAAAAATTGAGCAGATGATTCAGGGCTGCCTTGTGGGTATGCACAGCAAAGGCCGCCGCTACCGTGAAGAGCAGCGCCAACATGGCCAGGTGATAGGCATAGATCTTGAGCGAGCGCTTCCACAGCCTGGCGCGAACCCCCGAGGCATCTTCGAGCGTGTCGCGCATATAGATACGGCCCACCAGCAGCGCCGACATGAAAACGAAACCCTCCGCCGCAGAGACAAACCCGATGGGCTGGTTGACAAAGTCGCTGAAGCGCGTAGGAAGGTGAGTGAGCGTCATCCAGACCAGGAAGAGCCCGCGCAGTGCGTCGAGTTCGGGGCGGCGTTCCAGATCAGGAAACTTCATGCAATTCTGCACCCGGTTATGACTGAGCGCACATTGGACGCTATATCTTTAGACGCTTCCCAGTGTGGGCGGTTGTTCGGCAACATTCGCCATGCCCGCCGGTCGAGAGCGCGGTGAGACAAACACCCGCGCCGCCGTCGCTAGCTGGTTCTCATGCGATGGGTTAGGCTGGATGCGCGAGCCCCTTTTCGCGGCTCGCGGGGGGTTGCATGACCTGGATCATTCTGCTGGTTGGTGTGGGGGTGGGATTGTTTTCCGGAGTGGTGGGCATCGGCGGAGGCATCCTGTTTGTGCCGGCCACAATCTGGCTGCTGGGAATGAGCCAGCTCAAAGCCCAGGGCACCTCACTGGGCGCATTGCTGGCGCCGGTGGGCATCTTCGCGTTTCTCGAGTACTACCGCCATGGGAACGCCGACCTGCGCGTCGCCTTGCTGCTGGGAGTCGGGTTTCTGGTGGGCGGATATTTTGGAGCAGTCGGGGCGCAACACATTCCGGAGGTCCTCTTGCGCCGCATCTTCGCCGTGACCCTGGTAGCGGTTGGCGCAAGGATGTTTTTCACCCGCTAGAGAGTCGATGTCCCGCCCAAATCGTCACACGTCTTGAATAAAGGCAAGCCTTATTGGTTGCTCCGCGATGGGTCACAAAATCGTTTTACTCGACCCGGTAACCACAGGGAAAACCAGTAACCGCGCTTGCGGACCAGACTCTCGGCAGGCGTTCCGCTTAGCGCAGCTCCCTGCTCCCATTTGAAAACTAGCCATGGGCGCATGAGTGCGGCCTATCTCCCGTTTGAACGATTCGCAAAAAAGCCTAAAGCGACTGCACCGGCAGCAGGGTCAGGTCGTCGACCAGGCCCACTTCCTTCTGCACAAACGGTTCGCCGTAGCGGACGCCGGCCAGCAGGCCGTAGTGGCGCGCCTCGGCAAAAGTGCGCTCGCGAATCTCTTCCTCCGCAACAAACAGCGCACTGCCGGTCGCCTGGTTGGCGTATTGCGAACGGTAGGCCATCAGCGCCAGGTGGCGCTGTTCAATAAAAGGCGTGATGTCCACGATGAAGCTGGGGCGCACGTCGGCGTAGAGGCTGGCATAGACAATCTTGAAAGGACGGTGTGGCAACCCCATATCCATGGGGTCCTCCGCAGTCCGCGCTGCTGGCTGCACCGCTGGCGCCTTGGCAAGTCCGGCGAGGAAGCAGGCTTGATAGCCGAGGGTTGCGGCAGTGGCGTGATCGGGGTGGCGGGCCTGCCAGTAGGGAAGGATCACAACACGGGGACGGAGCCGGCGCAGGACGCGGACGATCTTATTGCGGTTTTCAAGGGTATTCTCGACTGCGCCGTCGGGCAGATCGAGCGCCTGGCGCCAGCCGACGCCCAACAGGCGCGCGGCTTCGGCGGCTTCGCGGGCGCGGTCTTCGGCGCTGCCGCGGGTGCCGGCTTCACCCTGAGTCAGATCCAGAATCGCGGTGCGCAGGCCGCGCGACGCCATGCGCAGCAGGGTTCCCCCGCAGGTCTGTTCCACGTCGTCGCGGTGAGCAGCGATGGCGAGCACATCGACCGCGCGAGAATCGGCAATCGGATCGTCGGGCATGACCTTAGTAGACGGTGTTATCGGCGTCGGTAGTCGCATCCATATACGCAACGTCGTAGGCTGTGCCGGTAACGGTTACATACTGGTTGTCGATGGCCGTGCCGTTGACGGTGGAGTAAATGTAGACCTGGCCGCCCTCGGTCGTATAAATCTTGTGGAAGCCGCTCACCGCGGCAATGCCGGTGCCATCGCCTAGATATGGCTCAAGCATGGTAACCGTGTTGTTGGTGGTATTGACCATGGTGAGGCAGCCCTCGGGCAAGCCGTTGGCGGCGCGCACGCCATTGGTGCACTGGGTCATCGTGATCCACAGAGTATTGTCGTCGGCCATCAACAGTCGGCTGGGCCCGCCGGGGACTCCATCGCTGATCGAGGCCGGGTTCGGCACCGCGCTGCTGGAAGGCACGACCGCATTGTTCTGCAGATTCACAACCGTCATATTTCCTGTGAAGAGCGTCTGCCCATTCACCTGCACAGGCTGCTGGCCCACAACGTAGAGCGTGGAACCGGCGACGAGCGCGTTGCTGGCTCCGCCGGGGATCGGGATGGTTGGGATGGACCCGGTGGTAGGCAGCAAGCCAGACGACTGGCCGCTAAGAAAAATCATGGGCGCGACTTGCAATAACGAGACCGACGCGCTGGTGCCGCCGCATTCGGGCCCGCAGTTGAGCACGTAGGCGGTTCCTCCATCGGCCGAGAATACTGCTTTGACTGGCCTGTCAAAGGTAAGCGGCGCGCCATAGGAGTGTCCGGTGGCGTCCGTTTGGTCGGGGCTCTGGGCCTGGAACAGGCACCAGATCGGCCCGTTCAGCGGCTCGCAATCTTCTGCGGCTTTGGGCCAGGTGGCGGGGCCGCCGGAGTAAGCAATGGTCTGCGCGGCCGTCAGTTGCACTGGATAGTAGATGTAATTCGAGTTCTCAACAAAGGCCAGGGCCATGGAGCCACCGGTGTTCATGCTCACCCGGTAGACGCCGGGCAGGCTGAGCCCATAAGACCCGCCAGTCGAGCGGTTCACCACCGTGAGCACGTGGCTCGATTGGCTGGCGGCCACCGAGTAAGACTGATTGCGCGAGAGATAAACGCTGGAAGAGAGCCCATTCAGACCCGTTACGGTACCGTTCGCCTTTTCCTGGCTATAGCTGACGAGAGAAAAACTGCCGTCGCCGGCGCCGTAAACCGCGCCCAGTTGCTCTTCAGGCATGTTCTGAATAGAGACCGGCAGTGCGCCCGAAAACCCTGAGATGGAATACGAAGTTGGCGTGCCGGTGTAGCCGCTGCGGATATCGTAGTAGGCATCCACAAATACAAGCGCGCCCCTGGTGACGGAGTTGGGATTCTGCACCGCGATCATCACGCGGTTGGTCAACCCGCTGGGGGGCAGATTCCGGCCCGCAAAATAAGTGGTGGTGCCGCAACCTGACAGCGCGGCCGCCACCACCAGGGCGGCGGCGGCGCTTATCCAAAGACTTCTGTTCTTCAAAATCCCTTACCTCGACGGAAAGCGCGGACCGTGCCGCGGAAACTGGCATTTCCTGGGTTACTACGTCCTGTTAAGTTTTGAGCAAGGTTGCCGCTCGCTGATGGTCGCGACAACTTTGCTGCCTGGCCTTCGAAATACAATAACCTGGAAAATGCCCGTGCCGTGGCCGCAGCTTGAACGACTTGAACGCAACGACTTGAACGAATGGATAGCGGCTGCCCATAAAGCGAACCGTTCCCGGATGTCTGCCTGCCGGACTCGGTTTCTGCCTTGCTTAGATCTTCCGAAGTATAACAAAGCGAGCCTGCCTGTTGGCGTGCGCGGCTCCGGTGGCTTAGCATGGCAAAAGAATGCCTCAATTCGCCGACATCTTCGCCAGTCGTCCCGTGCTCGCCGACGGCGCCATGGGTACCGTCCTCTACGCCCGCGGCATTTTCATCAACCGCTGCTACGACGAGCTGAATCTCTCCGACCCCGGCCTGATCCTTTCCATCCACGAGGAGTACCTGCAGGCCGGCGCGGAGATTCTGGAAACCAACACCTTTGGCGCCAATCGATTCCGGCTGGCGCGGCATGGGCTGGCCGGGAAAGTGGCCGAGATCAACGCCGCCGGAGTGCGCCTGGCCCGCCAGGCCGTGGAACACCTGAAAGACAAGCAGGCCGGCGAGGCCTGGGTGGGCGGATCGGTGGGTCCGCTGGGAGTGCGGCTGGAGCCCTTGGGCAAGACCGGCCTGGACGAAGCCCGAGCCGCATTTGCCGAGCAGATTCGCGCCCTCGCGGAAGCAGGTGCGGACCTGCTGATCATTGAGACCATGCCCGCGCTGAACGAGGCCCACGAAGCGCTGGTAGCAGCTCGCGAGACCGCTCCCCACCTGCCCGTGGTGGCCATGGTGACGGTCGACGAGGACGGCAACTGCCTGGATGGCGCGTCCCCGCAGTTGGCCGCGGCCCAGCTCACCGAGTGGGGCGCGCAGGTCATTGGAGTGAACTGTTCCACCGGGCCGGCCACCGTCCTCACGGCCATCGAGGCCATGCGCGCGGCCACCACGCTGCCGCTGGCGGCCATGCCCAACGCCGGCATGCCGAGGGCTGTCGAGGGCCGCAACATTTATCTCTGTTCGCCGGAGTA
>PMOF01000198.1 GCA_003162495.1 Acidobacteriaceae bacterium | reverse complement strand
CGGAGCAGGCCGAGGGGCATATCAACCGTATCAGGGGCGAGGGCTGCATTGTCTTCCACCGAATGGTTGAGAGGCGGCTGGCTGGAATGCGGTCCGAAAGAGACAAAGGCGGCGGACGCATTGCAGCGGGCGGTTCACAGGATGGGATGAATGGGCAGAAAATGGCGGCGAATGGCGAAGAAGCGGCGCGTCTGCTTAGGCAAAAGCAGGCCTAAACTGGTAGTTTGAAGTCAGAAGGATGTCGTTTCGAAGATGGTATCCAGTCCTTATTTTTCTTTGCTGGTTTTGTTTGTGGCGGCGCTGGGCTTCGGCCTGGCCCCGCTGGGATTGGCATGGCTGTGGGGGAAGGCGTTTTCTCCCGCCAAGCCGAACAAGATCAAGAACGCGATTTATGAGTGCGGCCTGGAGTCGAGAGGCGATGCGTGGGTGCAGTTCCGCTCGGCTTATTACCTGTATGCCATTATTTTTCTCATCTTCGATGTGGAAGCAGTATTTCTGCTGCCGTTTGCGGTGGCATTTACGGGGCTCGGCGCAGCGGCGTGCGGAGCGATGCTGGTGTTTGTGCTGATGCTGGTGGAAGGACTGGCGTGGGCCTGGGGCAAGGGCGTGTTGACGTGGGCGTAAAGACAGGGACTAGGGAATAGGGACTAGGAATAGGAAACAAGTTGGGAGCGATCGATGGCGGTTGAAGAGGGACTGAAGATCGAGTTGGGCAAGCAGGGCGTGCTGGTGACGACCATCGAGGAGCTCTATAACTGGGGGCGTCGAAGCTCGATTTGGCCGATGCAGTTTGGGCTGGCCTGCTGCGCGATCGAGATGATTGCGACTACGATGGCGCGCTACGACCTGGCGCGGTTTGGAGCGGAAGTGTTTCGGCCGTCGCCGCGGCAGGCGGATTTGATGATCATTTCAGGCACGGTGACCAAGAAAATGGCGCCGCAGGTGGTGCGCCTTTATAACCAGATGGCGGAGCCGAAGTATGTGATAGCGATGGGTGCGTGCGCGATTTCGGGTGGGCCGTTCAAGCAGGGTTACAACGTGCTGAAAGGGATCGATCGGTACATTCCGGTGGACGTGCATATTCCTGGGTGCCCGCCGCGGCCGGAGGCGCTGCTTCAGGCGTTTATGACGCTGCAAAAAAAGATTGATGCGCAACCGCTGACCGGGGAGGGACGCCCGCGGCACCTGGATGCGGAGGCGCAGGGCGAGTTTCCCGTGCCGGTGCAGGGCGAGCACGATCTGGAGCCGACATCGAATCCGGGCGTGTGGACGGTGCCTGTTGTGATTCGGTGACGGACCAGCGAGGGACTAGAGACTAAGGGACTAAGGACATAGCTAGGGGCTATTCGATTGAAGACGGTTGAGGAAATCAAAGCGGCAATTGAGGCGGCGGTGCCGGACGCGCGGGTGGAGATTGTGGCCAACCCAAGCGTGAGCGGGCAACACTCGCTGCGATTGACGCCAAGCCGTGCGATCGAGGTGGCGACGTTTCTGCGCGATGGACTGAAGTTTGATTATCTGTCAAACGTGACTGGAGTGGATTGGCCGGACAAAGAGATAGCGGAAAAAGTTAAAGTGACGCGCGAAGTGACGAAGGTTGAGGACGGCGTTGAACAGACGGCGCAAGAAACGGTGGAAGAGACGCGGAAGCGCGTGGAGCCCGGTTGCCTGGAGGCTGTGTATCACCTGTACTCGATGTCGCTGAAGCAGGGGCCGCTGGTGTTGCGGATGCGGACCCTGAATCGGACGGACCAGGCGGAACTGCCGTCGCTGACGCCGGTGTGGCGGTCCGCGGAATTTCAGGAGCGGGAGATTTGGGATCTGTACGGCATTGTGTTTAGCGGGCACCCGGATTTGCGGCGGCTGCTGATGTGGGATGGATTCAAGGATCATCCGATGCGGCGGGATTATGTGGAGCCGGATGACTTTGAATACGAGCCGACGGCGCACGATGACGTGCTGAAAAGGGCAGAGGCGCACCGCGCGGCGCATGCGACTGCCGGGGCAGCGGGGCACGAAGCGACGGGCGGCGAGCAATGACGGACGCGAAGCTCGAATTCGATGCCGCGGTGGGCGCGAAGCAGGAGGGGTGGAACCGGCCGCCGGTGATGGAGCCGAGCGGCGAAGGAGGGGTGCTTGAGTTGGCCATGGGGCCGCATCATCCTTCCACGCATGGTGTGTTCCGCATGGATGTGGCGCTTGACGGGGAGCGCGTGATCCGGTTGAAGCCGGTGTTTGGCTATCTGCATCGCAATCATGAAAAACTTGCCGAGGGAATGAGCTACCTGGGGTCGATGCCGTTCACGGATCGGCTGGACTACATTTGTTCGCTGACCAACAACTGGGCCTATGCGCTGGCTGTAGAGAAGCTGACGGGGCAGGAAGTTCCGGAGCGGGCTGAGTATCTGCGCGTGATTCTGGGTGAGCTGACTCGGGTGGTGAATCATGCGTCGTCGATTGGGTTTTTGATTCAGGAGATGGGCGCAAGCGGGACGCCGCTGATGTATGCGTTTCGCGAGCGGGAAAAGATTCTGGATTTGTTTGAGGCGCTGACCGGCGCGCGCATGATGTGCAACTACATGCGCTTTGGCGGCTGCCGCGTGGATGCTTCTGCAGCGTGGCTGGAGGCGACGCGCAAAGTGGTAGCGGGACTGCCGGGCTTTGTGGATGAGTTCGAGCAACTGCTGCGCAGCAACGAAATTTTGATGGCGCGTTGCCAGGGCGTGGGTATTCTGCGGCCAGACCTGGCGGTGAACGCGGGCGTGACCGGCCCGTTGCTGCGTGCATCCGGTGTGAACTATGACATTCGCAAAGTGGATGGATACGGGATTTATAACCGCTTCAAGTT
Source organism: Acidobacteriaceae bacterium (assembly GCA_003162495.1). Taxonomy (GTDB): domain Bacteria; phylum Acidobacteriota; class Terriglobia; order Terriglobales; family Acidobacteriaceae; genus Telmatobacter. Next base: position 2,579 of record PMOF01000198.1, on the reverse strand, counting down.
TCGCGTGCCGCTGGGCGATCATGGGGACGTGTATGACCGCTTCATGATTCGGATGCTGGAGCTGCGCGAGTCCATCAAGATTCTGGAGCAGGCATTGAAGGAGATTCCGGTGGGCCCGGTGATGGACGCGAAGGCGAAGATTCGCGGCTTTCGTCCCAAGGCGGGCGAGGCGTATGGGCGGATTGAGGCGCCGAAAGGGGAGCTGGGCTTTTATCTGATCAGCGATGGGGGACCGAATCCTTATCGTTATCGAGTGAGGCCGCCCAGCTTGATCAATCTGACGATTTTGGAAGACATGTGCCTGGGGCAGAACGTGGCGGATGTGGTGCTGATTTTTGGAAGCGTGGACATTGTGCTGGGTGAAGTGGACAGATAGTTTTCAGCGATCGAAGTTCTGGAGGATTCATTGTTAGGCGAGGGGATACTGAAGGGGCTGGCGGAGACGGCGAGGAACTTTGCGGGAAGCTTTGTGTCCGCGGAGCGACTGACGACGGTCCAGTATCCTGAAGAGCGGATCGCGCCCATCGAGGCGACGCGGGATTTTCCGTTTCTGTTGTATGACGGCAGCGACTGGGAGGCGGGCATGCGCTGCGTAGCTTGCCAGATTTGCGAAAAAGAGTGCCCGCCGCAGTGCATTTACATAGAGAAAAGCAAGGACAAGAAGCCGGATGCGCTGGGCAAGCCGCAGTTTTACCCGGCGCGTTTCGACATCGATATATCGGTGTGCATGAGTTGCCAAATCTGCGTGGAGGTGTGTCCGTTCGAGGCGATCAAGATGGACACGGAATTTGAGCTGAGCACGACAGATCGATTCGGGGGGTTGCTCTACGACCGCAAGGAGCTGGCGAAGTCGAATGAGCATTATCACAAGATTCATCCGACCGAAGCGGCGGAAGTAGACGCGCGACTGGCGGAGGAAAAGGCCAAGGCAGACGCCAAGGCCAAGGCGGCGGCCGCGGCAGCAGCAGCGAAGGCGGCTGCGCCGGTGCAGGCCGCGGTTCAAGTGCAACCCGCGAAGCCGGTTCAACCCGCGGGGGATCTGACGGCTGAAAGAGAGACGAAGGCATGATCGAAAAGCTCGACCAGATCTTCGTGCTGCTCCAGCAGTGGATCGTGGGGTTTCTGCCCGCGGCTTTGCAGCCAGTGGCCGGCGTAGTGCTGGGCGTGGTGGCGATTGTGTGCGTGTTTCCCGGGCTTTTTGCGCTGACCACGGTGCTGGAGCGCAAGGGGCTGGGGCGAATACAGAATCGGATTGGGCCGAATCGCGTGGGACCGTTTGGATTCTTTCAGCCGATTGCGGACGGGATCAAGTCGCTGACCAAGGAAGACGTTGTGCCGACGAGTGCCGATGCGGTGGTGCATTTTCTGGCTCCGGTGGTGCTGGTGGTGGCGGTGTTTCTGGGGTTTGCGGTGCTGCCGATGGGGCGCAACATGGTGCTGGTGAAGATGGACGCCAGCCTGCTGTTCTACTTTGCCATCGGCGCATCAACGGAACTTTCGATATTCATGGCGGGGTGGTCGAGCCGGAATAAATATTCGCTGCTGGGCGCGATGCGCGCGGTGGCGCAGATGATCAGCTACGAGGTGCCGCTGCTGCTGGCGAGCGTGGTGGTGGTCATGATGACCGGATCGCTGTCGCTGACAGACATTGTTGCCGCGCAGAACCAGTACAGCAGCGGGTTTCCGCATTGGTACGTTTTTACGCCGTGGGGATTCGCGGGCTTCGTGCTGTTTGCGGTTGCGGGGACGGCGGAAACAAATCGATCGCCGTTCGATTTGCCGGAGGGCGAGTCGGAACTGGTGGCGGGCTATTTTACGGAATACTCGGGCTTCAAGTTTGCGCTGTTTTTTCTGGGTGAATATCTGGCCATGTTTTCGATTTCCGCGCTGGGCGCGACGCTGTTTCTGGGCGGATGGTCGGCGCCGTTTTCGTTTCTGCAGTGGATACCCTCGTGGATATGGTTTTTTGGGAAAGTGATGCTCTCGATTTTCGGCTTCATCTGGGTGCGCGGGACGCTGCCTCGGCTCCGTCAGGATCAATTGATGAATTTCGCATGGAAGTTTGTGCTGCCGCTTTCGCTGCTGAATTTGGTGGTGGCGGGCCTGTGGCGGTTTCTGGGTGTCGGATGGGAGCGGTGGGTGGTGTGTTCCGCGATATTGCTGGCGGCTTACGTGGTGATGGGGCGACTGGGGATGCATAGAGAACACTTCGGCCCAAGGAGATACCGGTATGCGGAGTGAGGTGTGCCGATGAGTGTTGCGTTTTATGTGGTGTCGGCGCTGACCGTGGCGGGCGGCCTGGCGGCGGTGCTGCTGAAGAACACGGTTCACTGTGCGCTGGCCCTAACAGTTGCCTTCGCGGGATTGGCGCTGCTGTTTTTGAAACTCGACGCGCAGTTTGCGGGGTTCGCGCAGATTCTGGTTTACATTGGGGCGGTGGCGATCCTGGTGGTGTTCGCGATTCTGCTGACGCGCGGATCCGAGACACCCAGTGGCGGGATTTACAGCAAGCATGGCCTCGCGGGACTGGTGATAGCGGCGGGCGTGTTTGCGGTGCTGAGTTGGGCGGTGCTGGCGAG
>PMOF01000177.1 GCA_003162495.1 Acidobacteriaceae bacterium | reverse complement strand
CAGGTAAAGCTCGAAGCCATCTTCGCCGGAGTAGCCGGTGCGCGCGATCATGACATTGGGCACGCCTGCGACCGTTCCCCACGTGAACCAGTAATTCTTGATCGCGGCCAGATCCACTTTGGTGAGCTTTTGCAACGTGTCAAGAGCGCGCGGCCCCTGCAGAGCGAGTTGCGAATAGTAGTCAGAGTAGTCGCTGATGTGGATGGACGGGAACGTGCCGACCTGTTTGCGAATCCAGGCGTAGTCTTTGTCCTTGGTGCCGGCGTTGACGACCAGCATGTAGTCGTTCTCACTCAACCGATGCACCAGAATGTCGTCGACGAATGTGCCTTCAGGCGTGAGCAGGGCAGAGTAGTGGGCCTGGCCGTCCTTGAGGTGCGAGGCGTCGTTCATGGTGATGTGTTGGACGGCGGCAAGGGCGCCGGGGCCGCGGAATTGAATCTCGCCCATGTGGCTGACGTCGAACAGGCCCACGCCATTGCGCACGGCGAGATGCTCGGCGATGAGGCCGCCGCCGGGACAAGGATACTCAACCGGCATGTCCCAGCCGCCGAAGTCGACCATCTTGGCCTTGAGGGCGCGGTGGGTAGCGTTGAGCGCAGTTTTTTTGAGCACTGGAATGGGAGTGGCTACTGGGGAGGTCATGGGCATTCCTTTCGAAGGGCGTTGCCGTGCTTATTCACGATGGGGTTGAGCGCGGGCTCTGACGGCGAGCAAATCATCGTCGCCGCGCGCGCCAAAATGAGCTGACACTCAAATAGAAAAAGACGGCCACGATAAGAGCAGCGGTCAAAAATGTTCGGTGGTCAGGACCGTGAAGATAGCTGGCCCTGGCTCGCCAAAGGGTGGGGGCGAAAACGACCACGGGCAGGAAAAAAAAGACGCCGGTTACTTCCAGCCACAGTGTGCCTCCGACGCGGCCAAAGGGGCGCAGAAAGCCTTTGAGGCCCCTGGCAACACCGCGCGTTGCACGCCCCGCGGCGTGACCGGAACTGCGGCTTTGGGCAGCAGCGGCAGCCTGTTGGGCCGGCGTGGCATTTTCGCCCGAGGCGACCCGGCCGGCGACCCGCAGGCCGATGCCGAGAACACGACCGATGGAGTGAGGTTTCATTCCATTTATGATGGTAGCAGTGTCGCGATTGGGCAGCTTTATTCACAACGCAGGACCGGTTCTGATTTGCCCTTGAGCGACGCCGGAAGTAAGGTAGATAAATCCCGTGCCGCAACCCGCGCCACTCTCTCGCGCTGGCCGCCACTCCCGGAGGTATCCGTGACATCCCGTCTGCGCGAACTTATACAGCAACTCGGCGAGGCCATTCATGAATCGGTCGTAGAAAGCGAACAGATCGCCGGCGTGGTGCAGGATATTCGCAAGCACGGCTTCGATGTGCTGCTGATGCTGGAAGCCACCATCGGCCTAAACGAGGTGGGCGCCAAAGAGGCCGGAGACACTGCGGAGGGCGGGGAGCCGAGCAGCGGGGAGGAGCCGTTTACGCAAAACGATCTCCACTTTCTTCGCTCGCTGCGGATTTCGATCGAGGGGGATGAAGCGGGGGCCGAGGCGGATACGGAGTAGGCTGGCTGGCCTGCGGCATCAGGCTTGTGTGGCAACTGCTCTTACGCTGCCACGGCAAGCCTCAGCCCTTCTGCGCTACCCGGATATGGAGTTCCTTCAGTTGTTGCTCCGTCACCGTCGTGGGTGCGTCGGCCAGCAGGTCGATGGCTTTGGCGGTTTTCGGGAACGCAACCACCTCGCGCATGTTCGGCGCACCGACCAAAAGCATGACGATGCGATCGAGGCCGAGCGCGATTCCGCCGTGGGGCGGGGTGCCGTACTCGAGAGCATCGAGGAAGAAGCCGAAGCGCGCGCGGGCGTCCTGGTCGCTGATGCCGAGCGCTTTGAAAATTTGCTGCTGCACATCTTTGCGATGAATGCGGATGGAACCGGAGCCGAGCTCAAGTCCGTTCATGGCCAGGTCGTAACAGTTGGCGCGGACAGAGGCCGGGTCAGTGATCAGGTTGGCCATGTCATGCTCGTGCGGCGAGGTGAAGGGATGATGCGCGGGCATCCACCTGGCCATCGCAACGTCATACTCGAACATGGGGAAGTCGACGATCCAGATGGGATTAAACGCGGCGCCGCCGTCAACTTGCTTGCCACTGCGCGGGTCGGCTTCCAGCACGGCTCTCTCAGTGACGGCGAAAGCTGCATGGCGGTCGGCGTATTTCTTGGCCAGCTCGGTGCGGAAGTTGCCCGCGGCAGAGTAGACATTGATTTCGCGCTCGGAGAGACGGCCTTCAAACTTCGTGTCGCTAGCCTTGACGGGATGAGCGGGGTCTCCTGCAACGATGATGACGAAGTCGGCGTCCGCCGCGCCGGCCAGCTCGCGAGCTTTTGTTGCGGCATCCGGGAAGCTTTTGGCGAGGCGCTTGAAATCGTCAATGAACTTGGCGCCTTTCTTCTGATCGAAAAGCGGATGGTTGTCTTCGCGCTCCTTGCGGCTCAGCTCGCCGACGTTGGGAATGCGCAGCGCCACCACGGGCAGGGCGGGATCGATCTGCAGCGTGGCAAGCGCCTCGGCGGTGAAAGCTGAACGCACATC
>PMOF01000181.1 GCA_003162495.1 Acidobacteriaceae bacterium | reverse complement strand
CAAAGGCTTCCCAGGGGTTCTTCTCGCGCTTAAGTCGCTCGGCGCGTTGAGCGCCCGTTTCTTTTGCTGGAACAGCTTGAGTCATGTTTTCCTTTTCTGCAAAAACAGAAAGCCCGCGACAGCAGGGGCTGTATCGCGGGCTCTCGGAAACCTTGAATTTCTAACGGACTTTCAAACCCAGGTCACCTGTGCGCGCGAAGCAGCTTACAGCAGCGACAACAGGGCGTCGTCTTCATATAGAAATGATAGCCGTGGATGGGGAAAAAAGCAATTTGCGCCTATCCACTAGAGGAGAGGGGCGCCGCCGCAGCCTAGTCAATTCATACCTTGTCATCAAGAGCTCTGACCGTTTCGCGCTCGGCTTCCGATTTCTTCCGCTTAGCAGCTCACTCCTTCGGCATCTCGAGGGCGCCGGTCAGGGAGGAGACCTTCTCGACCCCGTGGCTGCGGCACCAGGATTCGAGGCTGCGGGCGAGGCGCTCGGTGGCGCGAGGGTCGGCGTAGCTGGCGGTGCCGACTTGAACGGCGGTGGCGCCGGCGAGCAGGAATTCGACCGCGTCTTCCGCGGTGACGATGCCGCCCATGCCGAGAATGGGAATGGTCACGGCGCAGGCTGCCTCATAAACCATGCGCAGGGCGATGGGCTTGATGGCCGGGCCGGAGAGGCCGCCGGTGACATTGCTGAGGCGCGGCATGCGCGTCTCCACGTCGATCGACATGGCGAGAAAAGTGTTGGTCAGGCTTACCGCATCCGCACCTGCGCCGGCGGCGATCTTGGCCATGTTGGCGATGGATGTGACGTTGGGCGAAAGCTTGACGATCAGGGGGCGGCGGGAGGCGGTTTTGGCGCGGCCAACAAGATATTCGAGCGAGCTTGGATCGGCGCCGAAGGCCATTCCACCGGCATGGACATTGGGACAGGAGACGTTCAACTCATAGGCGGCGATGCCCTCGGCCTTATTGAGCCGCTCAATGACAGAAACGTACTCGCCCACCGTGCAGCCGAAAACGTTGACGATGACTTTGCAGAGTGGATAACGCTTGAGCGGCGGCAGCTTGCGCTCGATGTAATCCTGGACGCCGACATTTTGCAATCCAATGGCGTTGAGCATGCCGGCCGCCGTTTGCACAATGCGCGGCGCGGCGTGGCCGGCCATTGGTTGCAGCGAGATTCCTTTGGTGACGAATCCGCCGATGCGCTCGAGCGAGACAATTTCTTCAAACTCGACGCCATATCCGAAGGTGCCGCTGGCGGCGATGATCGGGTTGACCAGTTCCAGGCCGGCCAACCGAACTCTCATGTCGGGCTTCACGTGCGGCAAACTTCCTTGGCTCGGGAGCGATTCATCAGTGGACCCCGGTTTTGAATCCCTCAGGGGCTAAAGCCCCGCTCGTTTTTCTGCACTTATATACGGGCTGAAGCCCGTACCCTTCATACAACGATAGTTTTTTGAAGAAGCTTCTAGACGGTTACGGGTTCGTGGGCGGTGACGTTCACCGGCGTGAGCCAGCCGAAGCGGTCGGGCTTGAGGCCGTTGGCAATGCCAAGGTATTCATCGGCGATTTTTTGGGTGATCTCTCCCGGCTTGCCGTCGCCGATGACGATGCGGTCAATGGTGCGAATGCCCGAGATCTCGGCGGCGGTTCCGGTGAAGAAGACCTCGTCGGCGATGTAGAGCAACTCGCGGGGCAGGGCCTGCTCAGTGACCGAGAGGCCGAGGTGGCGGGCGATGGTGAGGACGCTGTCGCGAGTGATGCCGGAGAGCGCGGAGTTGGCCAGGGGAGGGGTGTAGAGCACGCCGTTGCGGACGATGAAGATGTTCTCGCCGGAACCTTCGCTGACCAGGCCGTTGACGTCCAGCCCAATGCCTTCGGCGTAACCGTTGACTTCGGCTTCCATGCGGATGAGCTGCGAGTTCATGTAATTTGCGCCGGCCTTGGCGAGGGCGGGCATGGTGTTGGGGGCCAGGCGATTCCAACTGGAGATGCAGACATCCGCGCCGCCGTGGCCGGGCATGTACTTGCCCCAGGGAAAGTTGGCGATGTAGACCTCGATGGGAGAACCCTTGGGACTGACGCCGATTTCGCCGTAGCCGCGCAGCACGATGGGGCGGATGTAGCAGGGCGCGACGCCGTTGGCCTCGATCACATCGACGACGCCGGCGCACAGCTCTTCGAGCGTGAAGGGCAGCTCCATGCGATAAATCTTTGCCGAGTCAAGCAGGCGCTGCATGTGTTCCGGAAGCCTGAAAACGGCGGAGCCATGGGGCTGGCCATAGCAGCGGATGCCCTCAAAAACGCTGGAGCCGTAATGGATCACGTGGCTCATGACGTGGAGGGTGGCGTCCTCCCAGGGAATCAGGTTTCCGTTGTGCCAGATTTTCGACGTGGTTTGGATAGGCATTGGGGTGGTAGGGTCCCTTCGTCCGCATTCGGTTCGGATCATTAACAGGGTATCGCGATTTGCGGCAGTATGTCACGGGCGGGCGCGGGTTGGTGAGCGCGAGGGGGTCACCAGATCGACACGGTCGAGAGGACTTGACGGTGATGGCTTGAAGTTCGAAACCGGGGGTCCCGACGGATCTAATCGTCGTCGGGCTCGATGGCCGGGGCTGTGAGCGTCATGAAGAAGGTGGCGTTCTTCTGCGCGGGAACGATGTGGTAGACGCGGGGAGCGGGGAGCGTGAAGAATTCGTGGAGATCGGTGGTGGCGCGCTTGTCCGCGAAGCCGAGCTCGCCCTCGGTGAGGTGGTTGATGCCTTCGATCATCCGCAAGATGCTGCCGAAATCATGCCGTTCATTGCTGATGAGACCCGCCGGAGTGTATGCGGAGACCACCATCATGGGGACGCGGAAACCATACTGATAATCGCCAGGGCAATCGGTGGATTTGCAGGGAAGCGCAGAGGCCATGTAGGGCAATTCGTGATCGGTCCACCCGCCCCAGTCGTCCCAGGTGACGACAATTGCAGTGTTCTGCCAGAGATTCTGACCGGCATCCTTGGTTCCGGCCGGGCACGTCTTCGTGGTTCCGATGGCATTCACAATGGCCGCGATCCAGGATGGACCGTAATAGTCATCACCGCCGGCATGGTCGGACCATCGATCGTCGGGAATGGCCCAATTCACCCTGGAAAGGTCGCAGCTATAAATATCGCGCAGAATGTCGGTACCTAGATTTTTAATGTCGACGTTGGCATTCCATTCCTTTCCGGTGCATTCAAGCGCGGATGTCGGATCACCGTTGGGATTCACGAAGGCGGGGTCGCAAATGGCTTTGAACGCAACGGGCGCGGTGGCCAGCGAGCCGGCCGTTGAGGCGTAATACTTCCAGGTGATGGAATGCGGGTCGAGGATGGTGGCCATGGTCGCGTGGGACTGACAGAAGGAACCGACCGGCTCAGTGGGGTAAATCAGAGCAGTGTTGGTGGCGGGGCACTCTTTGACCGAACCGTCATCGAATGTGGAGCAGCCAGCGAGGGGAGAGTCGATGGCGGGGGAGATCGTGTTGTTGGTAGCGTCCTTGGGGGCGAGGCAGCCCGACTCATAGATGTAATTGAAGTCTTCCGCGGTGAAGGTGGAATTTGCATCGTCCTGCGCGGTGGGCGCGGATGTGCCGGAGAAGATGAACTGGTGGGCTGCGTAGCTGGGTCCCTGATTAGTCTGGTACATGTAGTTTGCCCATCCGTAGTCCTTGGCGAGGGTCAGATAGGGGTCAAGCAAGTGGCCCGCGGAACCGTTGTAATTGGTTACGGCCGAGTTTACGACGTAGGCATAGGAACCGCCGGTAGGAATGGTGATCTGCCAGGCGCCATCGTTGCGGCAGACAAGCGTGGCGGGGTCCGGATCGCACATTTTTTCGAAACTCCAGTGCGAGTGCTGGGGCAGCGCACTACCGAACAGCGGGGCCGGCGCTAACGGGACTGCAACCGGCGCGCCATTCTGATTCGAGACACCGCAATGTGCGATGTTGTAGCAACTGGATGTGACCGGCGCAGGGGTGCACGCGTCGAGTCCCGCCGCATTGGGCGGCAGCGGGCAGGCCGGAGTCAGATAGTGGAAGAGATTGTCGGGGGTGCGATTTTCCTGGACGATTACTACGACATTTTTGATCTGAGGTGGGAATTGTGCGAAGGCGGTAACGGACGCAAAGCTCAACAGCAGAATGATGGCGCGAAGTTTCATTTCCAATCCTCCGGGTTGTCGAGAGCGCATGGGTGCGCGCACGACAGGGCAGTCCATTTACGGACTGTTCGTTACGATGAGCAATTTGGATTGGAATCTACCTCACCTTGGTGTGGCGGGTGTCCCTGAATGCACGACCTTTCGGCAACAAGTGCAGCAGGACAAGAAGCTGGGGGTGCGAGGGAGAAATCAGCAAACGGGTCTGATATTCTTGAAGGGCCCGTCGCATTCTCCGGCCGCTCTATACATATGATGCAAGAGCAAGAGAGGGAATTGCTACCTCAGTCAGTTAATAAACCGATAAAATCGATTGCTGCCGGCGTCTTCAGGTTCCTTGTAGAAACAAATTTCCCCGATGACTGTGACATTGTTTAGAGCGGGATTGCTCTAATTCCCGTCAGAGTAAAAAGTGTTATCCTCCGCGCATTGCAAGACCAGGGCGCTCCAGTCTAACAAGGAGATATCCAATGAAACAGAACGTTACGTTAACCATCGCGTCTCTTCTCTCGGTCCTCTTCATGACGATTCACCTTACGGACGACATCGTCCGGGGAATGGAGCCAGGAACGCTTTCAGACCTGATTGTGCTGCCCATTTTGGTCGTCCAGCTGTACGGAACGCTGGTGCTGGCCGGAAAGCGATCTGGGTACGTCACCCTCCTCGTCGTGTCGCTCCTTGAATTGGTCGTCCCCGTCATCCACATGAAGGGGGCGGGGGTCGGCGGAGCGATCGCCAACTCCAACGGAGCCTTCTTCTTTATCTGGACGCTCCTCGCGCTCGGAACACCGGTGCCGAGGAGCTGCGCCAGTTGCAGATTGCCCCAAGCCGCATAGTTTCTGGCTGCCACCTTAGCCGCAAAAACAAAGTGTGCGGCGAAAGTGGGTCACCCACTTTTTCCTCTGACACCCAGCTAGACGACGAACATCGCAACGCCGGCGATGAACATGGCTGCGGTGGTGATGGCCACCACAATCCAGCCGAGTCGCCCACTGGGCTGGCCCTGCATAAGCGTTTTGTCGGCAGCGATGATGAGGATGGCGACGAGAAGGAACGGAGCCAGCAGGCCGTTGATGACGGCAGTCCAATAGAGAGCCTTGACGGGGTTGATGCCGGCGAAATCGAGTGCGACACCAACGGCCGTGGAGAAAAGAATGAGAGCGTAGAATGCGCGAGCCTGGGTGAGGCGTTTGTTGAGCCCCTGGTGCCAACCAAGGATTTCAGCGAAGGCGTAGGCCGTGGAACCGGCAAGCGTGGGGATGGCGAGAAATCCGACGCCGACAATGCCTGCGGTAAACAGCGTAGCGGCAAATCTGCCGGCGAGTGGACGCAGGGCTTCGGCGGCCTCTCGCGAGGTTTCGATTTTCGTGATGCCGTGACTGTGCAGGGTGACGGCGGTGGTCAGGATGATGAAGAACATAACGATGTTGGAGAAGAATGCGCCCACGTTGACGTCGATGTTGCGAAGGGCGAGTTCTTCTTCAGTTGAACCGCGGCGCTCGGCGAGTGTGAGCTGACCCGCGTCTTTCTCTTCTTCGACTTCCTGACTAGCCTGCCAGAAAAACAAATAGGGGCTGATGGTGGTGCCGAGGATGGCCACCAGCATGGACCACTCATCGCGGGTGTGGGGAAGAGAAGGGATGAATGTTGCGCGGGCTACCTGGAGCCAATCGGCCCCGACGACGAAGGCAGTGATGGGATAAGCGAAGAGTACCAGGACGAGCCACTTGAGGACGCTGGCAATCTGTCGATATTGGAGGCGGATGGTGGCCCAGGAAATGAGCAGGGCGAAGATCACGACAAACCAGCGCGAATTGAAGCCGGAAAGCATGCCAGCGGCGTCGGCCATGCCGGCCAGGTCGGCGCCGATGTTGATGGTATTGGCGATGAGCAGCGCGAGCACGGCAACGAATACCAGCCAGCGAGGGAAGCGATGGCCGAAGTTGCGAGACAGGCCCTGGCCCGTGACTAAGCCAATGCGCGCACACATCATTTGGACGGCGGCCATCATGGGCCAGGTGATCAAAGCTGTCCAGAGGAGCCGAGTTCCCAGCAGTGCCCCGGCGACGGAATAGGTGGCGATGCCGGATGGGTCATCGTCTGCGGCGCCAGTGATGATGCCGGGACCGATGGACCTGAGTAGGTGGCGCAGGCGTCGGGTTAAGGAAGATTTTGGCATGCAGGGGTCGGATCTTTTTTAGCTTATTGCATAAGCAGTGCGCGAGCCTGTCCAGAACTGCGCGGGGTCTTTCTGAAGGTTGAGTGGCCGGGGTGAGCCCTTAGGCTGAGATGTGCAGAAGGGTCAGGGGGTTTTCTGCAGGAGCTTGAAGCGCGCATTCAAGTCTGCGGGCCAGACCCTGTCCTTGCTTGCGATCAAGGCGCAGAGTCCTGGCTTCAGGCGGGCGTGTGCTAAGGTTCAAACCGTGAAAGTTGATGGAAGAGGAAATTGCGGAGTGGAGGGCGCACGCGCATGTTGCCTGGGTTGAAGATCGGAGATGGGCTTACGCGCCATCCGTTCGATGCGGCTTTCGGGGTGAGGACGAGCGGGCTGGTTGCGGGGCGGCATTTGAAGAGCGGGCACACGCACGACCGGCACAACACGGCATACTTCGGGGTTGCGCCTTCGGTGTTTCAGGGACTGATGAGGCGTTGGCGGAAGAGCGGGCCGGCGTGGGCCATGGAGAAGTTTACGTTTGTGGATGTGGGGGCGGGCATGGGTCGGACCATGCTGCTGGCCTCGGAATTGCCGTTCAAGGCGGTGACCGGAGTGGAGCTCTACCCAGGGCTGGCTCGGATTGCGCGGAAGAACCTGGCGCTGTGGCGCGGAGCAGGACGGGAACGGACGCCCGCGAGCATCGTGTGCCGAGACGCGGTTGAGTTCCGCTGGCCACCGGGACCGTGCCTGGCGTTCCTGTTCAATCCGTTTGGTGCAGTGGTGATGCGGCGGCTGCTGATGGCGCTGGCAAAGACGTTTCGGGAGCGTGCCGAGGAATTGGACATTTTATATGTGAACAACGAACAGGAAAGCGTGCTGAAGGAGCAGAAGGGATTTGTGAGGGTGTTTGAGGGGGAAGTGAAACGGTCGAAAGCGGATGCGATTGCGGATCACAGGATCATGGCCAATCAGCCGGAGGGGGAGTATGCGTCGTCGAATGCGGAGAGCTGCTCGATTTGGCGCTTCATGGGGTGAGTAACTCGGCATATGGCCTTTGACGAAATATTTACGAGAGAACCATTGACGAAGAAGGCCGGCGGGGAGAAAGCTGTTGGCTGGCCGCCTTGGCAGTGGTTTGCGAGGGACGACGGGAGCCGTGGCAGGACGCCACGAATCGTTGAAGAACGGGCGCCTGATGGAGCAGAGCTTTAATGGAACCACATCTGATTTTGGGATTGGGCGAATTGTTGTGGGATGTGTTGCCGGAGGGACAGCGGTTGGGCGGGGCCCCCATCGACAGGTCTTCGTCGATGGGGACATTGGGCGGCGCGCCGGCTAATTTCACAGTGATGGCTGCACGGTTGGGGAATCGCGCGGCGATTTTAAGCCGGATTGGGCGGGACGAACCGGGGCGGCTGGCGTTGGAACGGCTTGAACCGCTGCCGGCTGAGGCGCGGTTTGTGCAGGTGGATCCGATACACGAGACCGGCCGCGTGACGGTGAACTTTGAGGGCGGGCAGCCAAGTTACACGATTCATCAGCCGGCGGCGTGGGATTTTCTGGAGCTGACGGATGAGTGGGTGCGGCTGGCGGAGAGAGCGGACGCGATCTGCTTCGGGTCCCTGGCGCAGCGATGCCTGGAATCGCGGCAGACGATCCAGACGCTGGCTGCGCAGTCGCACGCAAAATGTGTGCGGGTCTTCGATGTGAACCTGCGCGCGCCGTTTTATTCCGGAGAGGTGATTCAGGAATCGCTGGAACTGGCGACGGTGATGAAGATGAACGACGCGGAGGTTTCGCTGGTGCTGGGGTTGTTGGGACTGCCGGTGAGTGATGGTTTCGGGCCAGACGGACTGCGGCTGGATGCATTGCGGCTGCTTGAAGAGTTTCCCACGCTGCGCATGGTGGCGGTGACGCGCGGCGGACAAGGCAGTCTGCTGGTGACGCGGGCGGAGTGGCACGAACATCCAGGGATTGCGGTGAAGGTGGCGGATACGATTGGCGCTGGAGACGCGTTCACGGCGGCCCTGACGCACTACCTGCTGCGTGGCGCGGACCTGGCTACCCTGAATGAGGCGGGGAACCGATGGGGCGGTTGGGTTGCGTCGCAGCGCGGCGCAATGCCTGCGCTGCCGGACGAGGTGAGGGCGAAGATGACAGCGGCTCTGGAGGGATGAGTGGATGGAAGACCGATCAGGGTCCCCGGTTCAGAAGTCGTGATGATCGTCGACGAGGCTGGCGATGGTGTGGGGTTCTTTTTTTCCGGATTCTGGCCCGGATGCTGGTCCTGATGAGAGCGGGCGCGACGGAGAATTGGCGGCCTCAGTCTGGGCGCGCAGTTTGGCAACGGCCAGCCAGTTGTCTTTGTGCGGCTGGTCGGCGATCCAGGGCGACAGCGGCATGCAAAGATAGTCGCTCAGGGCCGCTGCATAGCCCTCGTAGAGCGCACGCATCTCGCGCAGCCGCTCCATGGAGAGGTCATCCCGGCAGACGCTCACGCCGCTCTGGCAGAGCAGATCGTAGAGCTGTTCATAGCGTTTGGCGGGGAGACGGTCAGGAGCATCGTTGAGCGGAGGAAGCGAAAAAATCTGCGACAAATCGACCAGTGCATGACGGGCCATGGCAAACGTCAACTGGGCCTGACGCGCCTGGTGGCCCCGCACGCCGGCAATCAGTAGAGCTGAAGTGTCGAGCATAGCGGTCAAGGCGCTGATCCAACTTTGATTATTATGTTGCGAGCGAAAATAGCACAACAGCGGATAGGAGATATGGCTCTCGAGGAGTTCCGCCGACCAGCGTTCCCACTCCACCAGCAACTGCGAGAGAGCTTGATCTCCGCCCTCAAACGAATGGCGGCGCAGCAGCTCGGCGGCGGTGGGCGGTGAGCCGGCACGCGCGTCGAGCAGCGAGATGCTTACCTCGCGACGCGAAAACGCGGCGTAGAGGACAGGAAAATATCCCATCACCACGGCGAGAAAGCCGAGGCCGGTGCCCGCTTCCAGAATGACCAGCTCGCGAGCCAAGGCGCTGAGCGGCAGCACGTCTCCGAGGCCCAGGGTAAAGAGGGTGGTTCCGCTGACGTAAAGATCGGATTGAAAGCCTGCGCCCTGCGCGCTGTCGTTGAAGGGGCTGCCGAGAGCGTAAAAAAGAAGCGCGAAGCCGATGACCATTACGCCGGCCCACATGACCAGCAGAAAAATCAGTGACATGGGCCCGTAGTAGCTGAAGGCGGCCTCACGATTGCGCGGATCGCGCAACCTGCCGGTCAATAATACCCAGGGTCTCCACGTGGAGATGAAGAACAGGCGCGTGAGGCGAAAGCGGCCGGAGGCGCGGCGAGGCAGAATGATGGTCTGGAAGGCGTCGAGCAGCACGGCAAACAGGCACACGATGCCGGCGATTAATGTCAAAATGCGCATCGAACCCTCCTTCGCTCGCGGCGCTCGAGCGGACTCTCGCAATCCTCTCGTCCACTGTATCCTAGCGGTGGATGGGCATACAAAGGGCTTGCCATGCATGAAGCCGGTAAAGCGATCCTTGGCATTGGGCTGACGCTGGTGGTGATCGGGGTCGTGCTGCTGGTTGCCGGCCGCGTAGGCCTGCCCCTGGGCCGATTGCCAGGCGACATGGCCTACAAAGGCAAACACGTCTCGGTTTATTTTCCTCTGGGCACGTCGATCCTAATCAGCATTGTGCTTACGCTTGTCTTTTATCTGCTTTCGCGTTTCCGGCGATAGGGGCAATGACCTTTCGCCAGACGCCGGGCCGGCGGGATAAGTGTCCATCGTTCTGAAGCGCGGCCATTTCAAGACCAGCTTTGTGCCCTTGAGGCAGGTCTGCGGTTTTCTGACTGCCCACATCGCAGGGCGAAATGAGAGCTTTTTAATACGAGATTTCTCTCGATT
>PMOF01000261.1:1971-7785 GCA_003162495.1 Acidobacteriaceae bacterium | reverse complement strand
GCGCTTAACTTCCTGGATGACCTGGACGCCAAGATGCAAGCCGTCCAGGGCGAATTCGATAAGTCCGCCAAGGAAGGCAAAGGCCCCGACGAGTTGACCAACAAAGTGTGGGCGCTCGACAACCGGCAACTGCTCAACACGCGGCGCTGGCTGGGTTCCGGCGAGGAATAGGGAATGTCGAAAAGTGTGAGAGCCTCATCCTTTGCTTTTATGAATCCCACCCTTGCGATCGAAGAAATCGCAGGGATTGGGCCCCCGCTTGGCTGCTGGATCAAGGTTGGGGCACCCAATTCTGAAGTTGGGTTGAAACGCGCGCCAGCCGCCTAGGCCGCGCCGTCCGGCAATGGAGCCCGGCCGCGGGCGTGCGACGGGGCATTCAATTGCTGGCGCAGGCTCCCCGCCAGATCGGCCACCATGCGAAGCCGGTCGGCGACCGGAGACGGCAGCGGGATGCCTGTGAGCGCCAACTGAGAGTGCAGAAGCAGGCCGGCGATGGTGGATTTCAGCTCGTTTTCAATGTCCGCGGCCGCCGCGCGGCGGGCCAGCATCTGCTCCCGATCTCGGCGGTAAAGGCCAGCGCGAATCTCGCGGACAAGCCGGTCGGCGCCGGAGAGCGCGAAGTTGATCTGCAGGGGAATGGCGAGCCCGGCGTGATCCCAGATGGCTTCGGCCGAGGAAGGATCGCACTCTGCCATAGTGTCGTCCATCACCACGGCGCGAAACTCGGCGCGGCGCAGCGCCTCGAGCGCCGCCCTCCGTCCCTCGGCCACGTCGACTTCCATGCCCAGTTGTGCGCTCACCGCGGCGGCGCACTTGCGGGCGCCTTCGATTCCGGTCACCATCAGAATGCTCATCTTAAAACTCCTCGTTCCTGCTCAAGGCCTATGGCCTTAGCTGCTAGCTTCTAGCTCCTAGCTCTTGACTTCCGGCTTCTGGTGCGCAACGCGTAAACCTTAGCCAAACCGGGTTCAGATCGAATGCAAGGTAGACCGCGCAAGCATGAAGCTGGAGGCTGGGAGCTAAGAGCTGGAAGCTGCTTTTGACTATTCTTCCTGGGCTGGATGGGCATGCGCTGGATCGGGATGCGCAGGATCGGCGATGCCGTATTCCTTGAGCTTGCGATAGAGGGTCGTCTTGCCGATGCCCAGCAGCCGGGCGGCCTGCAACTTGTCGCCATGGAGGGTGCGAATGGCGCCCAGGATGGCCTGGCGCTCGAGCTCGGCCAGCGTCCGTACATCGGGCGCGCCGCCTTCGCCGGCCGACTCGGCTTCGGCAGCCGTGCGCCTGGCGGCCAGGCCCTGCTGCTGCAGTTGGGTGGGCAGGTCGCCCAGATGCAGGATGGGCCCCGAAGACAGGGCACAGGCCCGCTCCACCGAGTTTTCGAGTTCGCGCACATTGCCCGGCCAGTCATGTCGCATCATGGTGCGCAGGGCCTCGTCGCTGAGCGTGAATTTGGTGCCGTGCTCGCGGCTGATGCGGTCCAGGAAATGCGCCGCCAGCAGCGGAATATCCTCGCGGCGGTCGCGCAGCGAGGGCAGGCGCAGGTTGACCACGTTGAGCCGGTAGAACAGATCCTTGCGGAAAGTGCCGTGCTCCACCATCACCGCCAGGTCGCGGTTGGTGGCGGCCACAATGCGCGCCTTGATGGGGATGCGATGGGTGGCTCCCACCGGCCGCACCTCCTTTTCCTGCAGCGCGCGCAGCAGCTTGGCCTGCAAGTCGAGCGAGAGCTCGCCGATCTCGTCCAGAAACACCGTGCCCCCCTCGGCCGAGACCAGCAAGCCGTCCTTGGAGCGGTTGGCCCCGGTGAAGGCGCCTTTGACGTAGCCGAACAGCTCGCTTTCGATGAGCGTGGGCACCAGCGACCCGCAATCGACGGGCAGGAAGGGCTTTTGAGAATTCGGGCCGTAGGCGTGGATGGTGCGGGCCACCAGTTCCTTGCCGGTTCCGCTCTCACCCAGGATCAGCACCGGGTGTGAGCTCTGGGCAACTTTGGAGAGGATGCGATAGAGTTTTTCCATCTCCGCCGAGCGCCCGATCATGGCTCCCAGCCCTTCCGAGAGCCGCAGCCGGTCCCGCAACTGGCGGGTGGCAGTGTCGGCCAGGTGGCCGGAAGCGGCCCGTTCCAGCACCGTCGAAAGCTCGTCCACGGCGAAAGGCTTGGTGAGGTAGTCGGAGGCTCCGCAGCGCATGGCCTCAACGGCCGCATTCACCGACCCGGACGCGGTCATGGCGATGACCGAAGTCTGCGGATAGAGCATTTTGACTTCAGAGACCAGTTCCATGCCCTGGTTGCTTCCGGGGGCAAGGTTAAGCAGCAGGATGTCTGCTGCGCGCGCCCGCAGCAGGCTCCGCGCCTGGGCCAGGTCGCCTACGCTCTCGACCGCATAGCCGAGGCTGGATGCGATCTCCGCGCAGGCCGAGCGCATGGCCGCGTCCGTGTCCACGACCAGCAGGTGCAGCCGCATCGCCGGCTCCGTAAATGGGGGTATGAATTCCATGGCCCTGGTGTTTAGAACGGTTGCGAGCATTGTATTCGCCTCACACGCGGTTGGTGAATCGGGTTGCGGTTGACGGCCGTCGGCCGCAGATGGATTTCGCAGAAGGATCTCGAATCCCGGTGCACGCTCTCAGCCTGCGCGATTCCTATCGTTGCTTGCGGACCGATTGCTCCCGGACTGAGTGTTCCTGGACTCATCGTTCCCGTACTCATCGTTCCCGNNCTCACCGTTTCCGGACGGGCAGTTCGATCTCGAAGCGCGCGCCGGCGGCGGCCGGGTTTACGGCGTGCATGCAACCGCCCGCAGCCTCCACAATGGAACGGGTGATGGAGAGTCCCAGCCCGCGATGGCCTCCGGCCCAGCTTGGGCGGACTGAATCGCTGCCGGACGAGTCCCCGTTTGCCGAGCAACCGAAGGCGTGGGTGGTGTAACCGGCTCCAAAGACGGCATCAAGCGCCTCGCCGGGAATGCCGGGTCCGGTGTCTTCGACCGTCAAAACCAACCAGGGCGCCTGCTGCGCGCCGGAATGAAACTCATGCAGGCCAAACGCCATGCGCCCGCCCGCAGGCATGGCATCGGCGGAGTTCTTGACCAGATTGACCAGCACGCGGGTCAAATCTTCCCCGGTCAGCCGCACCGGCATCGCACTCCCCTCGATATGGACGGTCAGGGTCACGGTAGGCCCGGCCAGCGCTGCCAGCAGATTGCGGTTGGCTTTGAGCTCCGCGGCAAGGTTGTCGATCAAAACGGCGGGCATCAAGTTCCAGTTGGAGGTCCGATTCCGGGTCAGGTGTTGGGTCCGGTTCTGAGTCCGGTCAAGAAGATCCAGGATTTTGCTCTCCCCTCCAACCTGTCCCCGGCTGCGCGGGGCGACAGGGGAGAGAGCGGCGCGGCGAGATTTGCTCTGGTTGTTGTTCCGGCTCAGGCTCCGGTCCGGGTTTCGGTCCGGGCTCCGGTCCCGGTCCCCCCCATGGTTCCGGTCCCGTTTACCGTCCAGCACCACCAGCTTTTCCACCAGCCGGCGGCTGGCCGCGGCCACCAGCCGCAATTCGCTCCCATAGTGTTGATACGGAGCGGCCAGAACCCCCGGCTCTTCAAGAAGGTCGCAATAAAGGCCAAGTGCCGTGAGCATGTTTCTGGCGTCATGGGCCATCTCCGCTACGGTCTCGTCCCGGCCACGAGGATGGGCCAGCGCTTCCACAATCGCTTCCACGCCGTTGTGCTCGGCTGCTCCCGATCCTGCGTGCTCCGCTCCTAACTGTGGTTCAGTCCGCTGCATATTCTGCACCTTCTTCCGTCCCGCTTGTCCTGTCCCGCTTCTCCTGTCCTGCTTCTCCTGTCCTGCTTCCCCCAGCCCCGCTTCTCCCGCCCCGGCTTTGTCGGGGTATTGTCCTGTTCTGTTACCGTGGTCTCCTACACGTGGCGTGCCAAAGTAGAACTCGGTCGATAAGTTCCTGATAAGGGAACGCCTTATCGTCCTGATCTCAAACCCGTTTGCTAATCCGGTCCCATGCCTTCTGTTCTGAAATAGAACTTGAGTGATACATGTCTCTCCGATAACCGATTTATTTTGAATGGTTTATTCGATTTTCCTGGTTTGGGAAACGAAAACCCGAAATTTCCCATATTGATACCTTTCCCGCTCCGGAACCGTTCCACGCACCCTCCGCCTCTCCCGTACAATCGCCCTATGCATGCGTCCGCCCCTTTTTTCCGACCCGATGGCAGAACCCCTGTCCAGCTCCGCCCCCTCTCCCTCTCACCCGGTTATGTCCAGACCGCCGAAGGCTCGGTGCTGGTCTCCTTCGGCAACACCCGGGTGCTGACCAACGCCACCATTGAGCCGGGCGTGCCGGGGTGGCTGCGCAACTCCGGCCGTGGCTGGGTGACGGCGGAGTATGCCATGCTGCCCCGTTCCACCGTGACCCGCACCCCGCGAGAGAGCGA
The DNA here is from genome assembly GCA_003162495.1 of Acidobacteriaceae bacterium. Lineage (GTDB taxonomy): Bacteria > Acidobacteriota > Terriglobia > Terriglobales > Acidobacteriaceae > Telmatobacter. The sequence continues at coordinate 3,337 of PMOF01000261.1, read as the reverse complement.
ACGGGGCAAGATCGGGGGCCGCACGCATGAGATCCAACGACTCATTGGCCGCAGCCTGCGCTCGGTGGTGGATATGCAGGCCCTGGGCGAGCGCACGGTGATACTCGATTGCGACGTGATCCAGGCCGACGGCGGCACGCGCACCGCGGCCATTACCGGCGCGGCGGTGGCGCTGGCGCTGGCCCTGAACGCACTGGTCGAGGCGGGATCGCTGAAGCAGTCGCCGCTCAAGCAATGGGTCGCCGCCACTTCGGTGGGCATCGTCGACGGAGTCGAGTTGCTCGACCTTTGCTACCAGGAGGATTCGGCCGCCGAAGTGGATATGAACGTGGTGATGACCGCCGACGGAGGACTGATCGAGACCCAGGCCACGGCCGAGAAGGGCAGCTTTTCCCGTGGCCAGCTGAACGGCCTCCTCGACCTGGCCGAAGCGGGGCTTAAGGAAATCTTCGCCGCTCAGCGCGCGGTGCTCGGCAAGTAGGTTTTTCCCCCGGGAAAGAATCTGTCCACTTTCGCTCTGTCCACTTCCATTCTTTTTGGTCTATAGTGGCTCCGTGCCGAATGCCCCGCCCCGCGCGGGTCTGCCGGGAGCGAGGAGGGTGCGATGAAAATTTTCGATACGATTTCCATGGTGCTGAAGCGCAAAGGCGAATATCGAGTGCTGTCAATGGCGCCCGGGCAGTCAGTCTATGAAGCCCTGGAAACGATGGCGCGGCACGATATCGGCGCGTTGCTGGTGCTTTCAGACGACCGGCTGGTGGGCATCCTGTCGGAGCGGGACTACGCCCGCAAGGGCGTGCTGCTCGGCCACCACTCCAAAGAAACCGAGATTCAAGAGATCATGACCAGCCCCGTAGTCTTCGTGAGCCCGCGCCACACTGTGGACGAATGCATGGCCATCATGACCCAGCACCGCATTCGCCATCTCCCCGTGTTGCAGGACGAAGCCGTGGTGGGGGTGATCTCGATCGGCGACCTGGTGAAGTGGGTCATCTCCGGCCAGGCGCAGGCCATCGAGGCTCTGGAGGGATACATCACGGGCGCGTATCCGGGCTAGCTTTTGAATGGATGGCAGCCGGCCCCGCAAATCTGCCGCTGCTTAGTTTTGCTCGTTCATCCGATCAACAATTTTGTATTCGCCGGGGACCTCGAAGAAGCCCAGCTCAGGCTCGGACGTGGAGAGCTCTTTCACGGTGAAGACCTGCTTGCCGCTTTGCGGGTCGTCGACGGTGGAGATGAGGTTGACGGCCAGACGCGGAGAATACCAGAATTCCCTGGTGGCAACCATGGGCTTGTCGTTGCCCATCACGCCGGCATTGATGGTCGTGGTTTCCCGGTAGCCGTGCGTCTCTTCGCCCTCGGTGCT
>PMOF01000261.1:0-1958 GCA_003162495.1 Acidobacteriaceae bacterium | reverse complement strand
TCGCTGTGATGCAGTTGTACCAGGTGTGCTGCTCGGGATCGGTGATCTGAAAGACGTCCATGTAGGACTTGATCTGGCTGCCTTTGGGAACCAGAATCCAGCGCTCCTGATAGATTCTTCCTTTGCTGTCGCGGACGATGTGCCGCTCATTCGTCAGAGTGAAGGTGCCCCCATTGCCCAGCAGGCGCGACCACTCGGTGACCAGAGTGAAGCTGAACGGAGCGCCGGCTTTGGGCGGAATGAAGATGCTTTCCATCCGACCGCTAGTTCCGCCGTCAGGGACGCGGACGACGGCAGGCTGGGTCGGAGCCTGTGCGAACGCCGCGCATGCAAACGTCAGGATGAGAGGATGCAACCAGCGTAAGCGCATGGGAACCTCCAACGATGCGGCCAGTATAGTCTATGCTTGATACCCGAACCGCGGACCCTGGACCATTAACCAATTCGGAACCAATTCACTGGCCNNGGCTTGGCCCAGAAGATGTTGGGCACGAAGGTCTGCGGGTTGCGGTCGTAGAGCGGGAACCAGCTCGACTGCACCTGCACCATGATGCGATGGCCGGCGAGGAAGACGTGGTTCGCCGGGGGCAGGGCGAAGCGGTAGGTGAGCGGCTTGCCGGGCTCGATCGCCCTGGGCTTCGAGAAGCTCTCGCGGTAGCGCCCGCGGAAAATGTCCTCGGCAATCGGCAGCTGGTAGCCGCCCAGGTCGGGATCGCCAGCCACTTCGTCGGGATAGACATCGATGAGCTTGACCACCCAGTCTGAGTCGGTGCCGCTGGTCGAGGCCACGAGGTTGGCAATCGGCTGCCCGGTAATGTGAACCGGCTCCGTCAAAACATCCGAGGTATAGGTCAGAACGTCGGTCCGCCCGGAGGCCTCGCGCTGGTCGTCGACGAGCCACTGTGCCCAGGTCAGCGGCGGGTCGTAGCCGATGGGCTGGCTGGGGCGTGCGCGAAAGGGAACCGGCTTGGCCGGATCGGAAATATATTCATCGAATGCCGCATCGGACCCCGCAGGCTCGATGAATCCCAGCTTCAGCCCGGCTTCAAGATACAGCGGCCTGGTTGCCGGGGCGACCGGCCACGCCGGAAGTTGCTGCCAACGGTCGACGCCCGTCTCAAAGGCCGTTACCGGCGCGATCTTCGCCGCGGGCGCGTCGTCCTTCAGGTATTGATCCAGAAAAGGCCGAAGCGCATTCTGCCTGAACCAGGTGCCCGTATCGCTGCCAAAGCGAATCGCTCCCAGCGAGGCTGCGTCTTCGATCTCCTGCCCATGATGCCAGGGGCCCAGCACCAGAAAGACCTTGTCGTTGTTTGTGTCCAGCGGCTTGATGGCCTTGTAAACGGCCAAGGCTCCGTAAATGTCCTCCTGGTCCCACAGGCTATGGACCAGCATCACAGGCACCTTGATGCCGTTCCTGGCAAAATCGCCGGCGAGGACCTTGTCCACCGCCTGGTCGCTCCAGAAGGCGTCATAGCTGGGGTGCGCGAGGATCTTTTTCCAGAAGCCCATCTGTTCGAGGCCATGCTCGCGGCCCAGCTCGCCGGCCGAGCCGGCGCGCATGTAGAGGTCGTAGTCGTCGAATGTCGAGGTCCACCATTTGGCCTCGTTCGAGCGCGTGCCTTCCTGTTCGTAAATGTAGGGCATGTTCTGTTCGCGGAAGGCCCCGTTGTGGAACCAGTCGTCGCCCATCCAGCCATCGACCATGGGATTCATGGGCACTGCCACTTTCAGCGCCGGATGGGGGTTGACGAGCGCCATCAGGGGCAGAAAACCGTCATAGGAGATGCCCAGAATGCCCACCTTGCCGTTCGTCTCGGGAATGTTTTTCACCAGCCAATCGATGCTGTCGTAGGTGTCGGTCGCCTCGTCCACCGGCGTCGGATTCTGCGGTCCATGAATCGGCCGGTTCATCACGTTGTCGCCCTCCGAGCCGTACTTGCCGCGAATGTCCTGGA